>NZ_JOGH01000117.1:0-22580 GCF_000721345.1 Kitasatospora sp. NRRL B-11411
GCCCCACCTCGGCAACAAAGCCCCCGCCCCCTCCACGCACCTCCCTCCCGCCCGACTGCGAGCATGGTCCCGTCGGCAACAAGGCCGGAATATCGAGATGTCGACCGGGGAGACCGGATGGAGCTACGGCAGCTGCACTGCTTCGTCGCCGTCGCGGAGGAGTTGCACTTCGGGCGCGCCGCCGAGCGGCTGCTGCTCGGCCAGCCCGCCGTGAGCCAGCAAGTGCGGCGGCTGGAGCGCGAGTTGAGGGTCGAGCTGTTCGACCGCTCGCCGCGCCACGTGCGGCTGACCCCGGCGGGCAAGCGTTTCCTGCCGGCGGCCCGGAACGTGCTGGCGGCCGAGGGCGCGGCCCGCGCCCTCGCCGCCGACCTGGCCGCGCCAACCGTGTTGCGGCTCGGCACCGTCACCGGCCTCGGAGAGCGGCTGGACGACATCCTGGACGCCTACCGCCGACAGGCCCCGACCGTGCGCGTCGAGCTCGACTCGCTCCCCGTCCGGGAGCGACTGACCCGCCTCGCGGACGGGCGGCTCGACGCCGCGTTCGTCCGTGGCACCGTCCCGAACCAGGACCAGACCCAGGACCGGAACCCGGACCAAGCCCAGAACCAGGCCCCGGACCTGCGCTACCTCCCGCTCTGGCAGGACGAGTTGGTGATCGCCCTGCCCGCCGGGCACCCGCTCGCCGACCGTCCCGAGGTCGACCTCGCCGACCTCGCCACCCTGCCCCTGCTGCTGACCGAGCGCCGCAACCACCCGACCCTGGTCGACCTGGTGACGGCGGCCTGCGCGGAGGCCGGTTTCCGGCCGCTGCTCGGCCCGCCGCACAGCACCCTGCAGAACACTCTCGCCTCGATCGGCACCGGCGCCCCGATGTGGACGGTGGTGTACGCCGCCAATGCCCGGATGACCAACACCCGCCGGATCGCCTTCCGCCCGTCCCGCACCCCGCTGACCCTGCCGATGTCGCTCGCCGTCCGACGCTCCGCCCCGCTGCCCCGGCTGCTCCTCGCCACCTGCCGCAACCCACCAGGAGTCGAAGATGCCGATCGTCACCATTCAGCAGGGCCCGCGCCAGGTCGAGCAGAAGCGCGAGTTGGTCGAGCGGATCACCGCGGCCTTCGTGGAGACCCTCGAGTGCCCGGCCGAGAGCGTGCTGGTGTGGATCCAGGAGTACCCGGCCGAGAACTGGGGCAAGGCCGGCAAGCTCACCGCCGACCGGTAGCACCACCGCCCCGGGCGGCGCGCGGTGTCCGAGCACCCGCGCCGGCCCGGGACGGCCGCACCGCACCGCGCCGCCTCACTCCCCCGGCGGCCGCACCCAGGGCGCCCGCCGCTGGCCCGGCTCCACCTGCTCGCGCCAGTACCGGAAGACCACCCCGGTAACGGTCTCCAGCCGCCGGGCCGCGATCAGCCCGGTCTCCGGACCCGCCCCACCCGCATCACACTCGAACGCGACCAGCACCTCCGGCATCCCCCCAGCCACCTCGCCCACCCCATCCGTCCCGCCCATCCCAACTGCCCCGGCCACCCGTTCCACCTCGGCCGCCGTCGCCTCCCGGAACACCGGATCCATGAAATACTCCGGGCACTGGACGAACACCGGTTCGTGGAAGCGCAGTTCGAGCCCGTGGTGGTACGACAGGTCGAAGTCCGCACCCAGCACGAACAGCCCCGGCTGCGCGGGCAGCACGTCCCACTCCCACCACGGTCCCTCCGGCAGTTCCGGCACCACCCGCACCACCCGCACCACTCCTCACCTCCCGGGGAACCGTTCCTGGACGATGACGCACTCGCCCTCGCCGACGGGCTCCTCGAAGTCGGCGAAGTAGCGTTCCAGCAGTTCGTCGGAGACGGTGACGCTGTTCGCGTCGTCCCGCCGGTTGCGGTCGGCCAGCCGGCGTCGCAGGGTCGCAAGATCGGCCTTGAGCCGGATCAGCTCCCATCGGCATCCGTGGCGCTCGATCGCGGCCTTGTACCGGTCCCGGGTGGCCCGGCTCCAGAAGCTGTAGTCGATGACGGTCGGCAGCTTCGCCTCCAGCAGGCGGATCAGCTCCTCCCACAGCTCCTGCTCGATGGCGGACTTGAGTCGCTCGTACTCCGCCGGGTCGAGGTCGGCCCCGTCGCGCCCGGTGCGCGCCCACACCACCTCGTCGATCGACAGCCGGGTGTAGCCGCGGCGTTCGAGGTCCTGCGCGTAGGTGCTCTTGCCCGAGCCGGGCAGGCCGCACATCATCACGACGAGGCCGCGCTCCGTCCCGTCCAGGTGCGGCAGAAGGCCCACTTCTTCCATGCGGGCGAGGCTAACGCGCAGGCGGGCGGTCGTGCTCGGGGTTTCCCCGGTACCGACTCGTGCCCGCCCGACCGCGTCCCCTCCCCGTCCGCCGGAGGTCAGAGTTCGTCCGCCCAGGGCGGGTTGGCTCCGGCGACGGCGACCGTCCGGGCGGCGACCCGGGCGGCGAAGGTGCAGGCGTGCTCCAGGTCCGCGGGGGTGAGGGAGTCGAGGCGGCCGCCGAGGTGGCCCTGGGCGGCGAGCGAGTGGAGCAGGCCGGCGGTGAAGGCGTCGCCCGCGCCGACGGTGTCGGCCACCGGTGTCGCGGGGGCGGGGACCTGGATCCGGTGGCCGTCCAGCGAGGCCAGCGCGCCGCGTTCGGCGAGCGTCACCACGACCAGGCGGGCGCCCGCCGCGTGCCAGCGGTCGCAGGCGTTCTCGGGGGCGGTGCCGGGCAGCAGGGTGCGCAGGTCGTCCTCGCTGAGGCGCAGCAGGTCGGCCAGGGCGCACCAGCGGTCGAGCCGCTGCCGGTAGGTGTCGGGGTCGACCAGCAGCGGGCGGACGTTGGGGTCGACGGAGACGGTGGTGTGCGGGCGGGCGGCGGCGAGCAGGTCCTCGATCCGCGGGCCGCCGGGTTCGCGGACCAGGGCGAGCGAGCCGGTGTGCAGGCACACCGAGCCGTCCTGGCGGGCGGTGGCGAGTTCGGTGCCGGTCCACTGCCAGTCGGCGGTGGCCTCGGCGTGGAAGGAGTACTCGGCGCGGCCGTCGTCGTCGAGCGCGGCCACGGCCAGGGTGCTGGGTTCGGTGGCGGTGACGGTACCGGTCAGGTCGACGCCGGAGCCGGTCAGGTGGGCGCGGAAGAGGGCGCCGAACGGGTCGGCGGAGATCCGGCCGACGAACCTGGTCGGCGTGCCGAGCCGGGCCAGGGCGACGGCGGTGTTCGCCGGGCCGCCGCCGGGCAGCACCCGCAACGCCAGTTCGCCCGGCCGGGCCCCGTCGCGTTCAACGAAGGCGTCGGCGACGCACTCGCCGACCACGGTGATCTGTCGACCCGTCACGGCGATCTGCCGACCCGCCACGGCCATCTGCCGACCTGCCATCGAAACCAGCCTCCCAACAGGGCGAACGCACATCCGGCGGTCCGGACTCCATCACCGCGACCCGCCCGTAGTCAACGCGCGGACCACCGCCCGGGTCACCCCGGCGGTACCGGTCCGGCGCCGATGTACGTTTCAGCTGTACGTTTCAGCGCACCGGAGTGGACAGCCACCTTCAAGTGGGAGCGCTCCCAAGACTCTTGACGACCTAGCTCCCCGTCTGGCTTCATATGGCAAGCCCGTGCGAGCAGTCAGTGGGAGCGCTCCCGATCTTCCCCCACCACGACCGGCCGCCCCACCCCGTCCGCCCCACGGGCCGCACGACCGAACACCGCGCACGTCACCCACGTCGTGCACGCCACGCACGTCATGCACGACCGAGCACCGCACACGTCACGAACACCGCGCACGTCACGAACATCACGAACGTCACGAACATCACGAACGTCTCGGACCACCCCACCCCCACCGGACGCCCCCACCCGCGTCCAGAGAGGAACGAGACCCATGCGCCTCCAGCTGCGCCGGCGCCTGTCGCGCCGGTTGGCGGGCTGTGCCGCGGCCCTGGCCGCCGCGCTCGTCACCACGCTCGCCGCCCCGGCGGCACCCGCGGCCCAGGCCGCCACCACCAATGCCGGCTCCGCCACCACGGCCGCCGCGTCCACCGCCGGAGCCGGCTACTGGCACACCAGCGGCCGGCAGATCCTGGACGAGGCCGGGAACCCGGTGCGGATCGCGGGCATCAACTGGTTCGGCTTCGAGACCTCCAACTACGTGCCCCACGGGCTGTGGAGCCGCGACTACAAGTCGATGATCGACCAGATGAAGTCGCTGGGCTACAACACCATCCGGATGCCGTACAGCGACGACATCTTCAAGGGCACCACCCCGTCCAGCCTGAACACCTCCGGCGGGATGAACGCCGACCTGGTCGGCCTGAGCTCGCTCGGCGTGATGGACAAGCTGGTCAACTACGCGGGCAGCATCGGCATGAAGGTCATCCTGGACCGCCACCGTCCGGACTCCGCCGGGCAGTCGGCGCTCTGGTACACCGCCTCGGTACCGGAGACGACCTGGCTGGCGAACCTCAAGTCGATCGCCGCCCGGTACGCGAACAACCCCGCCGTGATCGGCATCGACCTGCACAACGAGCCGCACGACCCGGCCTGTTGGGGCTGCGGCGACCAGGCCACCGACTGGCGGCTGGCCGCCCAGCGCGGCGGCGAGGCGGTGCTGTCGGCCAACCCGAAGCTGCTGATCTTCGTCGAGGGCGTGCAGAGCTTCAACGGCAGCTCGTACTGGTGGGGCGGCAACCTGCAGGGCGCGGGGCAGTACCCGGTCCAACTGAGCGTCCCCAACCGGGTGGTGTACTCGGCGCACGACTACGCGACCAGCGTGGCGCAGCAGACCTGGTTCTCCGACCCGAGCTTCCCGTCGAACATGCCGGGCGTCTGGGACAAGAACTGGGGCTACCTGTTCAACCAGAACATCGCGCCGGTGTGGGTCGGCGAGTTCGGCACCACGCTCCAATCCACCGTCGACCAGGCGTGGTTGAAGGCGCTGGTGCAGTACCTGCGGCCGACCGCGACGTCCGGCGCGGACTCCTTCCAGTGGACGTTCTGGTCGTGGAACCCCAACTCCGGTGACACCGGCGGCATCCTGAACGACGACTGGACGACGGTCAACACGGTCAAGGACGGCTACCTGGCCTCGATCAAGGCGCCCGGCTTCGGCTCCTCCACCGGCGGCAACCCGGGCGGCGGCGACGTCCAAGCCCCGTCCGTCCCGGGAGGGTTGGCGGTCGGCGCCACCACGGCGAGCAGCGTGTCGCTGTCCTGGACGGCGTCCACCGACGACACCGCGGTCACCGGCTACGACGTGTACCGCAACGGCACGAAGGTCGGTTCGCCGACCGGAACCTCCTACACCGACAGCGGGTTGAGCGCGGCGACGGCGTACAGCTACACCGTCCGGGCGAAGGACGCGGCGGGCAACGTCTCGGCGGCCTCGGCCGCGGTGACGGCGACCACCGCGACGGCCGGCGGCGGGACGAACGCCGGGTGCTCGGCGGCGGTCAGCCTGAACGACTGGGGCAGCGGCCTGACCGCGACGGTCACCGTGACCAACACCGGCACCACGGCCGCCACGGGCTGGCAGGTCTCCTGGACGTGGCCCACCAGCCTGCAGATCACCAGCAGTTGGAGCGCGAACGTGACCCGCAGCGGGCAGACCGTCACCGCGACGAACCTGCCCTACAACGGGGCGCTGGCCCCGGCGGCGTCCACCTCGTTCGGCGTCCAGGCGACCCGGACCGACGCGTCGGCCGCGGCCACCGCGACGGCGGTGTGCACCGCCACCTCCTGACCGGCTCCCCCCAGCATGCCCGTCCGCCGCCGACCGGTTCCTCCGGCCGGCGGCGGACGCGTTCGCACCGCGGAGCGGAACGGTTCAGCCGGTACCGCGGGACGGGACGGTTCAGCCGGCGCGGCGGAGCGGGACGGTTCAGCCGGTACGGCGGGCCTCGAGGAAGCCGGAGCCGTCGAAGCTCCCGGTGGACGGCAGCCGGCGTCCGAGCGCGTCGGCGAGCGCGGTGATGGCGGTGTACTCGGTCCGCCAGCCGTGGGCGTCCAGCCAGTCGGCGGTGCCGGCGCCGAGGCCGCCGCGCCACAGCGCGGTCATCTCGGCGAGCGGCCCCTCGGCGGTGACCTGCGAGACGTCGCGGCCCTGCTCGGTCAGCAACCGGCTGCCGGGGGCGGAGAGTTCGCCGACGGTGGTGAGCAGCCGCTCGGCCTGGTCGGCCTCCAGGTAGACCAGCAGGCCCTCGGCCAGCCAGGCGGTGGGCTGCCCGGGGTCGAAGCCGGCCGCGACCAGCCGGTCCGCCCAGTCGGGGTCGGCCAGGTCGGCGGGCAGCGCGGTGCGGGCGCAGGCCGCGGCGGCCCCCTGTTCGTCGAGGACCTCCTGCTTGAAGTCGAGGACGGGCGGCAGGTCGACCTCGAACAGCCGGGTGCCGGTCGGCCAGGCCAGCCGGTAGGCGCGGGTGTCGAGCCCGGCGGCGAGCAGCACCACCTGGCCGGTGCCGGCGGCGAGCAGCCGGTCGTCGTAGAAGCGGGTGCGCATGATGCCCCGGGCCACCAGCCACTGGGCGAGCGGCCCGGCCGGTCCGGCGGTGGGCATCGGGGTGCCGGAGGCCGCGATGAACGCCAGGGCGTAGGGATCGGTGAACAGCGGGTCCGGCCGACTGCTCTCGTAGGCCCGGACCCGGGCCACCGAGAGCGCGGTGCGCGAGACGGGGCTCAACCGGGCGGCCCGGGGCGCGTCGGGGCCTGGGCCGGGTTCGGGTTCGGGTTCCGCGGGCTCGTTCGTCGTCATGCCCACCAAACTACATCGCCACAGATGCATCTGTGAAGATACATCCGCGCCGATGGACGATGGATACGTCGGCACCCGCTCGCCGCGCCTCGGCCCCGACCCCGACCTCGGCCCCGACCCCGGCCCATCAGTTCCAGTACATCAGTCCTGATGCATCAGCACCGATGCAGTGGCGCGCTAGCCTGTCCGCCATGGACGGCGTACGACTTCTGCGACTGGGCAAGCGGCTGACCGAGCTGGGCCGGGCGATGGTCACCGAGCACGCCTCGGCGACGCTCACCCCGGGCGAGATCGCGGTGGTCTCCGACGTGTACCAGCACCCGGGCAGCTCGGTGCAGGACATCCGGGTCCGCACCGGCTTCGCCCAGAGCCACGTCTCCACCTCGGTGGCCCGGCTGCGCGAACGCGGCCTGCTGGACGCCGAACCCGACCCCGCCGACGGCCGCCGCACCCTGCTGTCCGTCTCCGCGCCCGCCCGCGACTACGTCCGCGCCCGGGCCGCCCGCCCCGCCGAACCGCTCCTCGCCGCGGCCCTGCCCGACCCCGCCCAGGCCCGGCGGGCCGCCGAACTGCTCGACGAACTCGCTACCCTGCTGCTCCCCGCCCCGCCACCGCCCGCCCCCTGACCGGCCCGCACCCTGACCCGGCCCGCACCGGCCCCGCCGATCAGGGCAACGGCGCGGCCGCCGGACGGGCGGGCCCCGCCACCGTCGGTGAGCATGGAACGGACCGAACGCCCATCGGGTCCGAGCCCAGCCCAGCCCACGGAGGCCGTGAATGATCCAGATCGCCGACATCAGGGAGTGGCGCAGCCACGACGTGGTCGACCAGGACGGCAAGAAGATCGGCAGCCTGGAGAACATCTACGTCGACACCGCCACCGACGCACCGTCCTTCGCCACCGTGACGATCGGCCTGCCCGGCCGGCACCGCCTGGTGTTCGTGCCGGTCGCGGACGCGGTGGCCGGCCCCGGCTACCTGCGGGTGCCGTTCAACCGCGGCGAGGTGAAGAACGCCCCGTCCATCGGCACCGACGACGTGCTCACCGCCGAACAGGAGCCCGAGGTCTTCGCCCACTACCACCTCGACTACGCCACCGGCGCGGGCGGCGAACGCCGCCTGGCCCGTCGCTGAACCCCGCCGTTGAACCCCGCGGGCGGGCCGGTCGGGAGTCCGGCCCGCCTCAGGCCGACAGCAGCCCGGCCAGCCCGCCGTCCCAGTCGATCCGCTCCGACTCGCCGCCCAGCGGCACCGCCTCGGCGGTGGCGGCCAGGAACGCCGCGAGTTCGGCGCGCCCGACGGTGAGCACCACCGCGGCGGCCCCGTGCCCGAGCACCAGGCCCAGGCAGTCGCCGTCGAGCGGTGCGCAGCGGATGTCGCCCTCCCCGACCGGCCCGTGCAGCGCGGCCAGCAGCGTCTCCCGGGACAGCACCCAGCTGGCCCCGGCGGCGCGCGGGCCGAAGTCGAGGCGCACCGCGTACGGGTCGTCGGGCAGGTAGCGCCAGTCGGTGTCGAGGGCGACGGCGCTGCCGTCGGGGGCGAGCAGGTGCAGGACGAGCTGCTCGGTGACGGGGCCCATGGCGGTGCTCCCTTCCGGGTCGTTTCCGTGGTGCACGGGGGGTTCAGGCGGTTCAGGCGGTTCAGGCGGTTCAGGCGGCGAGGTGCTGCCGGTGGTCCTCGACGTGGGCCTTGAAGGCGGCGAGTTCGTCGATGACCCGGCGGTCGGTGAAACCGAGGCCCTCGACCAGGTGGTCCCACAGGCCGTGCGGTTCGGTGTCGAGCTGGAGCATCAGCCGGGTGGCGTGGTCGGTGACGCGGTGGAAGGTGACGACTCCGGAGTGTCCGGGCAGGTCGGGACCGCCGCTCCAGGCGATCCGGTCGGGCGGCAGCACTTCGGTCGCGGTGGCGCCGCGGTCGGCCCCGCCGCGCATGCAGGCGGGCAGCGACGAGCGGGCGGTCCACTCGCGGTAGACGGTGCCGATCGGCGCGTCGATCTCGATGGATTCCTCGATCCGGCCCATGGGTGTTCCCTCCTCCTCCGGAACATCCGGAACGCAGCGAACGTCCCGGAACATCCTGTAACGTCCGGAGCGCGGCCGCCGGGTGCGGTCCGCGTCCGGGACCCGTCTGCCCCGCCCACCGCCGCGCATGCACGTTCGAGCGCACCGTTCGCCGAACCCCGCCGCCCGGAAACCGCCCCGGAACCACCCCGGGAGTAGTCTTCACAGAATGTCCACACGGGTGGCAGGCATGAGCGGCGATTGCCCGGGTACCCGGGGACGGACTGGCCGGAGACGAGGAAAGGACTGGCATGCGCGTGCCCACTGATGAACTTCTCCTGACCGCCCCCATCGAGGCTGACTCCGACCGACTCGGAGCGCCCTCCGCCGTACCGGCCCCCAGGGCCGCCGCGGCGGACGTCCGCGTCCCGGGGCTCGACCCGGAGCTGACGGCGCTGCTCGCCGACCCCGCCCACACCACGCCCACCGACGCCCGCGAGCTGACCCGGGTGCTGCTGCGGCGGCTGGCCGACCTGGAGGAGGGCACCCGGGAGTTCAGCTACGTCCGCTCCACCCTGATCGAGCTGAACCTGACCCTGGTCCGGTTCGCCATCCGCCGCTTCGGGCACAGCAAGGAGCCGTACGAGGACCTGCTGCAGGTCGGCTCGGTCGGCCTGATCAAGGCGATCGACCGGTTCGACCCGCACCTCGGCGTCGAGTTCACCACGTACGCGGTGCCCACCATCGTCGGCGAGATACGGCGCCACTTCCGGGACACCACCTGGTCGGTGCACGTGCCGCGCCGCCTGCAGGAGCTGCGCCTGGACCTGGCGAAGGCGCAGGACGCGCTGGCCCAGACGCTGGACCGGGAACCGACCGTCGCCGACCTCGCCGAGCACCTCTCGATCTCCGAGGAGGAGGTGATCGAAGGGCTGACCGCCGCGAACGCGCACACCGCGGGCTCCCTCGACCTGACCTCCCCGGGCGAGGGCGACGGGCAGCAGCCCGCCGAGCGGCTCGGCCGGGTGGACGGGCGGTTCGCGCTGGTGGAGAACCTGGTCGCGCTGAAGCCGCTGATCGCCGAACTCCCGGAGCGGGACCGGGAGATCCTGGCGATGCGGTTCGGCGAGGATCTCACCCAGTCGCAGATCGGCGCCCGCCTCGGCCTGTCCCAGATGCACGTGTCCCGGCTGCTGTCCCGGACGCTGGCCCGGCTGCGCACCGGTCTCGACGCGACGGACTGACGGCCCGTCGATTCTCGTTGCTGCGACGGCTTCCGCCGTCCGCACCTCCCGCACCGGGCACCCCCGTCTCGACCGCCGTGCCCGCCGGTGCGTAAGGTCGAGGCAGGTCGGTCGAAGGAACAGGACGAGGATGCCAGCCGAGAACATGCCCGTAGCCCCTCTGGCGGTCGACGTCCGGCGCACGCCCTCCAGAGCCGCCGTGTGCGTGCTCTCCGGCGATCTGGACATCGAAACCCTGGCCCCCGCCCGGGAGGCGCTCGACCTGCTGGTCGCCGAGCGTCCCCGTGCGCTGGTCGTCGATCTCGGACGGGTCGACTTCTGCGACTCGTCCGGGCTGAACCTGCTGCTCCAGACCAGGATGGCCGCCGCCGACGAGGGGCTGTCCTTCCAACTGGCGGCGCTCTCCGGGCCGGTCCGGCACCTGCTCGAACTGACCGGCGCGAAGGCCGTGTTCACCATCCACGAGACGGTGGACGCGGCCCTCGCGGCGGACGGCTGACCGGGCCGCCGTGCCTCCAGCCACCAGCCGCACCCGCACACCGTCGGCCGCACCGGGCATAATCCGGGCACGGCCGGGAAACCGAACCGTGAGAGCGAACCGTGAGAGCGCCGTCGAGAACGAAGGGAACCCGCACGTGACACCGAGCCGGGGCACCCTGGACGGCGACCGTCCGGACGCCGGGTCGGCGCTGCCCCCCGGCGGGCAGCGCCGACGCCTGCGACTGGCGGGCGTCCCGCGCCCGGTCGCCCGGGCCCGGGCGTTCACCGCGGAGGCGCTGGGCGACTGGTCCTGGGCGGCGCCGCCCGACCCGGACCTCGCCGAGGACGTCGTCCTGCTGGTCGCCGAACTGGTCGGCAACGCGATGCTGCACGCCGGCGGCCCGCTCGAACTGGTCCTCGACGCGACGCCCGAGCGGCTGCGGATCGAGGTCTCCGACACCTCCGAGGTGCTGCCCACGCTGCGCACCCCGCACCGCCCCGGCCTGCCCGGCGGGCACGGGCTGTACATCGTGCAGCGCACCGCCGACCGCTGGGGGGCGGACCTGCACGCGCAGGGCAAGTCCATCTGGGCGGAGATCGACGTCGCCCGGCTGCTCGCGTAGCCGTCGGCCGCCCGGCCGTCTGGCCGTCCGGCTTCAGCTGTACCTCGCGCACGGCGGAGGCGGTCCCCGTACCTTCCGGGGACCGCCTCCGCCGTGTTGTCGCCGCGCTCTCCGGGCCGCGCCCGTACGCGGTCAGCGGACGCGGTTGCGCCGGCGGCGGCGCAGCATGCTGCGCCGCTCCTCCTCGGTGCAGCCGCCCCAGACGCCGTAGCGTTCGCGGGCGGCCAGCGCGTGCCGCAGGCAGCGTTCGCGGACGGGGCAGCGCGCGCAGACGGCCTTGGCGGCGCGGTCGCGGTCCTCGTGGGCCTGGCCGCGCTCCCCGGCCGGGTGGAAGAACAGCTGGGAGTCGGCGGCGCGGCAGGCGCCGGCGAACTGCCAGTCCCACTCCTCCTCGACGGCGCCGGGCAGGCGCGAGATCACGGTCATCGGGTGCTCCTTCCGTCGGACGGTCCGACCAGCGGTGAACAGCCGGTCAGATGAACGGATGTTCTGTCCGTCTAACCGCGATCCGTCGGCCGAAGCACCCGTCCCGGCCGGAAGCACCCATTCCGACCGGAAGCACCCGTCCGGGCCGGAAGCACCGGTTCCTACCGGGGCGCCCGCTCCTCCGGGGGCGCCCTGCCCGGCGCGGCCGCTCAGCCCTCCTCGGGCTCGGGCGGCGAGGAGACCGGCACGGCGAACTCGGGGCCGTCCTCGGGGGACTTCTCGCTCTCGTCCGGCGGCGGCGAGCCCTCGGCGGTCATCCGGGCCTCCGGGGTCTCGGTGGGCGGCCACTCGTCGGCCGGCGCGCCCTCGTGGGTCCCGTGCGTGTGCTGCTGCGACATGCTCTCTCCCGCGGCTTCGTCTCGGCCCCCCTCTTCTCTCCATCCTGGCCCCCGCGGCGCACCACCGCCCCACCCGGAGCCCGGCGGCCACCGGCGTGTCGGGACCGCCGCGCCCGGGCCGGGGTACGCGGAGCGGGCCGGGACGGGTGCCGGCTGGCGGGTTCGGCGGGGACGGGGCACGGTGGTGGGACGGGGGGTGCCGTGCACCGCCGCGAGAGGAGAGGCCATGTCGTCGAAGCGCCGCCGCAAGAAGAAGGCCCGCGCGAGGCGCGGAGCGAACCACCGCCGTCGGCCCCAGTGCTGACCGCGGGACGCCCCGCCCCCGCCGTCGACCACTGACGACGCCGAAGCGGCCGCCGCACCGGAACCCCAGCCCCGGTGCGGCGGCCGCTTCACCGTGTCCGGCCCCGCCGCCACCGCTGCCCCGCCGCCCCACTACCTGCCACCTGCTCTACCTGCTACCTGCTACCTGCTACCTGCTACCTGCTACCTGCTACCTGCACTCAGTGCTACCTGCGCTCAGCCGCGCGCGGCGCCCGCCCGGGCGGTCGGGGTGCCGGCGGCGCGGGCCGTCGCGGCGGCCCGGATCGGGGACAGGCCGCACGCCCAGACCATGACCGTGCCGAGCAGCCGGGCCAGCGGCCGGTCCCAGAGCCGGCGCACGGCCCAGGGGCGGTGGATGCCGAGGCCGCGGCGGGCCCAGCCGGGCAGCAGGCCGACGGCCGCGTTGGTGAGGACCCGGACGGCGAGGCGTTCGCGCCGGGTGCGGCCGAAGTCACGCAGCAGGGCGACGGCCTCCAGCGCCTCCGGGGTGGCATGCAGCGCGCCGCGCACCCCGGCCAGGTAGCGGGCGAGTCCGGCGCGCGAGACGGGGACGCCGTCCGCGCCCAGGAGTTGGCCGATCTGGGCGACCTCGGCGAGGTAGTCGTCGCTCTCCGGCCCGCTCAACCTCCCGTGCCCGGCGAAGACTTGGTAGCCGGCCAGGAAGCAGGCGGCCTCCGCGGTGTGCACCCAGCACAGCAGGTCGGGGTCGTCGGCCCGGTACGGGCGGCCCTCGGCGTCCCGGCCGCGGACGTGGCCGTGGACGCGGCGCACGCCCGCGATCGCGGCCTCGGCGGCGGCGGAGGAGCCGAGCGTGGTGGTGGAGACGAAGCGGGCGGTGCGGTGCAGCCGGCCGACCGGGTCGGTGCGGTAGTCGGAGTGCTCGGCGACGGCGCGCATCGCCACGGGGTGCAGCGACTGCAGCATCAGCGCGGCGAACCCGCCGACCAGCATCCCGGCCGGGTGCGCGTGCACCCGCCACACCACGCTGGCGGGCCCGAACAGCCCGGGGTCGCCGGCCGGCCGGTCGTAGCGCTCCAGGTGCAGGTCGGCGCCGTGCACCGTGGAGTTGATCTCCCGCAGCAGTCGGCGGCGCACCGCCTCCACCGGCCGCCGCCACCCGGCGCCCGGTGCGATCCGTCCGGCCGCCACCCGCCCGTCCGCGACCCGTCCGTCCGTCATCCCGCACCGCCGTTCCCCGGTCCGCCCCGGCCGCGCTCCGGCCGCTCGCCGCCACCCTACGTCGGGGCGGTGCCCGGGCGGGACGGTCCGGACGGGACGGAAAGCGCCGGAGGGCGGGGACGGAAACGGGGCTGACAGTTCGCCGATCGGCGGCTACGATCACCGACGATGACTACGCATGGATTGGAGGTCCCGTCCTGCCGAAGTGAGTGCTGATGCACGACACTTCCCTCCTGGACGAGGACACTCGGAACAGTTTCTGGTCGCGCGTGCGGCGTTTCGCCGTCCCCCCGACCATGATCGATACCGCCACCGCCCGCCGTGCGCTGGGCGATTGGGGCGGGGCCTGCGCGGCGGCCGGTTGCGATCCGGAGTTCGAGCTGCGCGCCGTCTCCCGTACGTACGGGGCGGAGCTGGCCGGACGGCTCCGGGCCGACCTGCGGCAGTTGGCCCCGGACCTGCTGCGCTGGCACCTACCCCGGACGGCCCCCGACGGGCTGCTGCGGCCCGGGCTGACGCTGACCCTGGCGCGCTACCCGCGCGACGGGGACGCGGCGCCGCTGCACCTGGTGGCCCGGACGGCACCCGCTCGCGCGGCGGCGGCCCAGCGCGTCGCGCTCGCGCTGTGGGACGCCGACGCCCGCCCGCCCGGGCGGCCCCGGTCCCGCCCCGATCCGCGCTTCCGCCTGGACCTGCACCGGCACCTCTGGGACGCCCACCGCGCCCCCGAACTCGCCGACCGCACCGCCGACCTGACGGACAGTCAGTTCGCCGATGCGTCCTGGGAGTTCGAGGCCGGGCTGCTGCGTACGGCGGACGGCCTGCCCGCCGGAGCCCCCGTCGCGGTACGGCTCGCCCACCGGCGGTACCTGCTGCTCGGCGCACCTCCGGACACACCGCCGCAGGTGCCGCGCATCCCGCCCGGCCACCTGGTCCTGCCGGACGCCGCGACGTGGACGCCGCCCGACCTGCTGCTGCTCCGCACGGGGCTGCTCGGGCCGGACGCGCTGCACCCGCTGGTGGCCGCCGCGCTCGTCCCCGGCCACCGGCCCGTCCAGGGCTCCCGGAGCCAACGACCGGGCGACGATGGGGTGTTGACGGTGCAGTGCCGGGGCGTGCCGCACCGGATCGCGGTGGTCGACGGGGTGCTCGTCCCGCTCGACCACGACCCGGAGCAGCTGCGGCGCGAGGAGGCCCTGGCGGCGTTCGGCGGCCCGCCGCTGCCCTGCCTGCGGGCGATCGACCGCGCGCACCGGCAGCCGGAGGACCTGGACAGCATCCGGCAGCGCCTGCTGCACGGTGACCGGGCCGGAGCGCTCGCCGCCGTACGCCAACTCATCGGCCCGGACGCCGTCCTGCGCGACGGGGCGCTCTCCGAAGCCCTGGACGACGACACCCGCCGACGCCTGGTCGGCAGCCTGCACACGGTCGGCCTCGGCCCCGGCGACAGCCGCTTCCACGCCATTCCCGTTCCCCTTCCCCACACCCCGCGCCCGCACGGCCGCACCCACCGACAACGCCTCCGGCCGCCCCGCCCACTGCGGCACCCCTGGCGGCACTGACCGCGCGCCGGCCGCCAACGCCTCCGGCCGCCCCCGCCGGTGGGCCGCACCACGGCCCCGCCGCGCCCCCGCACGCCTTCTCCCCGTCCCCGAGCACCCAGGTGGATCACCCATGACTTCTTCCCCTTCCCTCTCCTCCTCCGCTTCCCCCTCCATCTCCCCTTCGCCCCAACTCGCGCTCGCCGAACGGCTGCTGGGCCTCCTCAAGGAGTCCGCCACCGAGCCCCGCCAGGACCTGCAGATCGAGGCGCTGACCCTCGCGGTGGCCGCCGATCTGCCGGTGCTGCTGTGGGGCGAGCCCGGCATCGGCAAGACCGCCGCGCTGACCCAGCTCGCCACCGAACTCGACCTGCCGCTCACCACGGTGATCGCCAGCGTCCACGAGCCGTCCGACTTCTCCGGCCTGCCGGTGATCGGCGACGACCCCGCCGTGCAGGGCGTGCCGCTGGCGCCGCCGGACTGGGCGGTGCGGCTGGTGCGGCAGGGCCGCGGGCTGCTGTTCCTCGACGAGCTGTCCACCGCCCCGCCGGCCGTGCAGGCCGCGCTGCTGCGCCTGGTGCTGGAGCGGCGCATCGGTGCGCTGCAACTCCCGCCGGGGGTAAGGATCGTGGCGGCGGCGAACCCGCGCGGCTCGGCCGCCGACGGCTGGGAACTGAGCGCACCGCTGGCCAACCGCTTCGTCCATCTGGACTGGGTGCACGACGCCGAGGTGGTGGTGCGCGGCCTCGGCGGGGTGTGGCCGCGCGCCGAGCTGCCCCGGCTCGATCCCGAACGGCTGCCCGCCGCCGTGGAGTTCGCCCGCCGCGCAGTGTGCGGGCTGCTCACCGTCCGGCCCGAGCTGACCCACCGGCTGCCGAGCGCCGAGACCAGGCGCGGCCGGGCCTGGCCGTCGCCCCGCAGCTGGGAGATGACCATGCGGTTGCTCGCGTTCGGCTCGGCGGCCGGCTCCTCCCGGGAGGTGCTGTCGTTGCTGGTGCGCGGCACCGTCGGCGACGGCCCGGGCCTCGAACTGCTGGCCACCGTCGACCGGTTGGACCTTCCCGCGCCCGAGGACCTGCTCGCCGACCCGGCCGCCGCCGTCCTGCCGCAGCGCGGCGACCTGCGGCAGACCGTGCTGGACGGGGTGGTGGCCGCCGTCCGGTCCCGTCCGACCCGCGAACGCTGGGACGCCGCCTGGGCGTTGATGGCCCGGGCGCTGGAGAGCAGCCCTCCGGACGTGCTGGTGGTGCCGGTGACCACGCTCGCCTCGCTGCGCCAGGACGCCTGGGAGGTACCGGAGTTGATCAACCGTTTCACGGGCGCGCTCCAGGTCTCCCGCCGGGCCGAACGCTCGGCAGCCCGGGTCCCGGCCGTCGCGGGCCGCCGATGAACGCCCCGGTGAGCGACCCGGTGAACGCCCCGACGGGTGCGCAGGCGGGTGCGCCGGCGGGTGCACGGGCGGGTGCGCCGCCGCTCGCGCTGGACACCGAGAAGCTGTTCGCGGCCCGGCTGCACGCCGTCCGGGCCCGCCCGTACCTGGCGACGGCGCTGTTCGCCATGCACGTGGTGGAGTCGTCCCGGGTGCCGACCATGGCGGTGGACCGGCACTGGCGCTGCTACGTCTCGCCCCGCTTCGTCGAACGCACCTCGGAGGAGGTGCTGGCCTCGGTCTGGGTCCACGAGGTCTCGCACCTGCTGCGCGACCACGCCCGGCGCGGCGACCGGCTGCTGCGCGCGATGGACCGCGAGGGGCCCGGCGCCCGCCTCCAGGTCAACCTGGCGGCGGACTGCGAGATCAACGACGACGCGTTCGGCGACGGCCTGGTCCGGATCCCCGACGCGGTCTACCCGGACACCCTCCGGCTGCCCGCGAACCAGCTGATGGAGCAGTACGCGCGGCACTTCTCCCTGGACAGCGAGTACCAGCACCTGGTGTGGCTGGAGTGCGGCAGCGGCGCGGACGGGTCGGAGCGGGAGTGGGACCTCGGCCCGGACGGCGCGCACGGCCTGAACGACCAGGAGCGCGACCTGGTCCGCTTCCGGGTCGCCCGGGGCATCACGGCCCGGCCCGGCCGGGCCCCCGCGGGCTGGCGGCGCTGGGCCGACGAGGTGTTCCACCCGCCGCAGCCGTGGCGGCAGTTGCTCGGCGCGGCGATCCGCTCCACGGTCGCGGCGGCGGGCGCCGGCGAGGACTACAGCTACGGCCGCCCGTCCCGCCGCTCGACCAGCCTGCCCGGGGTGGTGCTGCCCTCGCTGCGCCGCCGCCCGCCCCGGGTCACGGTGGTCGTCGACACCTCCGGTTCGGTCAGCGACCGCGAGTTGGGCTCGGCGCTGCTGGAGACCGCGGCAATCCTGCGCGCACTGGACGGACGGCGCGACCTGGTCTCGGTGATCTCCTGCGACGCGGCCGCCCGGACGGTCCGGGAGGCCGCCGCCGACAGCGGCTGGGTCCTGATCGGCGGTGGCGGCACCGACCTGCGCAACGGCTTCAGCACGGCACTGCGCCGCCGCCCCGCCCCCGACGTCATCGTCGCCCTGACCGACGGCCAGACCCCCTGGCCGAGCTCCCCGCCGCCCTGCCGCACCGTCATCGGCCTGTTCCCCCGCCCGTACACCGGCTCCGCGGCCGACGATGAGGACAACCCCGACTACCGGCCGGACACCCCGCCGGACTGGGCGAAGGTGGTCACCCTCTCCTGACCCGCCTGCCTTGCCTGCCTTGCCTGCCTTGCCTGCCTCTCCTGACCGGCGGCCGCGGCCTCAGAGCGGGCGGAAGCGCAGCGTGTCGCCGGGGCGGGCCTGCGCGGCCGCGTCGAGGTCGGCACGGCGGACCACCGCGACGACCGGGTACCCGCCAGTGACGGGGTGATCGGCGAGGAACAGGATCGGGCGGCCGGACGGCGGCACCTGCAGCGCGCCGCGCACCATGCCCTCGGAGGGCAGCTCGCCGCTCCGGGCCCGCTCCAGCGCGGGGCCGTCCAGCCGCATGCCGACCCGGTCGCTGTCGCCGGTCACGGTGTACGGCTCCCCGTACAGGGTGCGCAGCGCGGCGGCGGTGAACCAGTCGTCGCGCGGCCCGGGGACGACGTGCAGCACCAGCGGCCCGGCCGGTTCGCGCCGCGGGGCGTGCTCGGCGGCGGGCCAGCCGGTGGCGGCGGTGCCGACGGGCAGCAGCCGACCGACGGCCAGCCGTTCGGGGCCGAGGCCCGCGAGGGTGTCGGTGGCACGGGAGCCCAGCACGGCGGGAACGTCCAGGCCGCCGCGGACGGCGAGGTAGACGCGCAGGCCGCGGGTCGGCGTACCGAGGCGCAGCCGGGCCCCGGCGGGCACCGTGAACGGGGTGCGTCCGGCGACCGGGCGCTCGTCCACCCGGGCCGGGCAGTCGGCTCCGGCGAGAGCACAGGTGATGGTGCGGTGAAACTCCAACTCGACGCCGCCGAGCGGCATTTCGAGCCCGGCGACGTCCTCCGGGTTGCCGACCAGCCGGTTGGCGAGACGCAGCGCACCCCGGTCAGCCGCCCCGGAACGCCCCACCCCGAGCGCCGCCAACCCCGGACGCCCCAGATCCTGCACGGTGGCACCGTACCCGGCCCGCACCACCAGCAGCCCGGCCGCGACCTCGTTCACCCGTGCCCTCCCTCGTCTTCGCCCACGTCTCCCTCTCCCCTGCGGCCCCCTCCCCCGCCTTCTGCTCGCCTGCGGTCTCCTCCCCCGCCGCCTCCTCCTCCCCTGCCATCTCCTCTCCCGCCGTCTCCTCCCCCGCCGTCGACCGCGACGAAGCGCACGGCGGTGCCGGGGCGCAGCCGGGTGGGCGGGTCGGCGGTGGTGTCCCAGAGCGGGAGGTCGGTGGTGCCGAGCAGTTGCCAGCCGCCGGGCGAGGTGCGGGGGTAGACGCCGGTGTACTCGTCGGCGACGGCGACCGCGCCGGTGGGGACGCGGGTGCGAGGTTCGGCGCGGCGGGGGACCTGCAGGCGCGGGTCGAGGCCGGTGAGGTAGGCGAAGCCGGGGGCGAAGCCGCAGAACGCGACGCGGTAGTGCCCGGCGGTGTGGCGGGCGACGACCTGGCCCGGGGTGAGTCCGGTGAGGCGGGCGACTTCGGCGAGGTCGGGGCCGTCGTAGCGGACCGGGATCAGCACCGTCTCGGCGGCTTCGGCGGGCGGGGCGGCGCGCAGCGGCAGCGCGGTGACGGCGGCGCGCAGGCGCTGCCAGTCGGTGGCGGCCGGGTCGTAGTGGACCAGGACGGTGCGGGCGGCGGGGACGAGTTCGCCGACGCCGGCGGGCGGGGTGTCGCGCAGGGCGGCGTGCAGCCGCTGGGCCTGTTCGGCGTCCTCGGTCTCGATCAGGACGGCGTCGCTGCCGCACCGCAGTACCCGCACCGCATCCGTCCCGTCCGCCGTGCGCGCCCGGCGCGGGTGTGCCGCGTGCGTGCGCCGCCGCCTCCCGGGCCCGGCGCGCTGTTCCGTCTGTCCACCGGCCGTCAGGTGCCCAAGGTACCAAGCCG
This sequence comes from Kitasatospora sp. NRRL B-11411, assembly GCF_000721345.1. Lineage (NCBI taxonomy): Bacteria > Bacillati > Actinomycetota > Actinomycetes > Kitasatosporales > Streptomycetaceae > Kitasatospora > Kitasatospora sp. NRRL B-11411. The sequence continues at coordinate 19,452 of NZ_JOGH01000117.1, forward strand.
CGTGGGCCCCGGACTCATCTGTTGGACGTCGGCTGCCGGGGTGCCGGTGTTGCGGGCATGGTCCGGCCGCGGCCCCCGCCCGCTCGGTGTGCGGGGGTCGCGGCCGGGGCGTCCGACGGTGGCCACGCTCCTCCGCCGGGCGCCTCCCCGGTCAGGCCGGGGTGGCTTCGCGTTTCGCTTCCCGGCGCAGCACGCGTCGGCGGCGGGGTTGGTCGGGGAGCCAGCCGAAGGCGAGGCTGCTGCCGATCAGGCCGAGCAGCAGGCCGATGAAGAAGCCGCCGAGGTTGGAGGTGACCCAGGTGCCGAGGGTGGCGAGGGCGGCGAGCACGGAGTAGAAGACCCGCTGGACGGGGTGGAAGATCAGCAGCAGGCCGCAGAGCACCATGAGCGCGGGGACGATGTATCCGGCCAGGCCGAGCATGCCGATGCGGATGACCATGCGCATCGGGGCCTTCTCGGTGAACAGGATCTCGGCGCCGGCCAGGACGACCAGCAGTCCGCCCCAGAACGGCCGGCGTCCGCGCCAGCCGGCGAAGCCGCGCGGGACGGGCGCCGCCGCGGGGGTCTCGGCGACCGTTTCGCCGGTGCCAATGCCGGTGCCTGTGCCCGCGCCTGCGCTTGTGCCCGCGCCTGCGCCTGTGCCTGTGCCTGTGCCGTCAGCCGGGACGCCGGTGGTGGTGGCTGGGGTGTCGGCGGGCCGGGCGGCCGTGGTGTCGGCCGCCCGGTCCGGTGCCGGTCCGGGTTCAGCAGCCATTGCCGCTGAAGCTGAGGTGCATGTTGGGCAGGCGGAAGGTGCCGGCGGTGGTGGCGTAGTTCTGCTGCCGGAAGTGGTCGACCGCCACGGTGTCGCCCTGCTGGCCGAACATTCCGGGCGGGCCGGCCACGCCGCCCTTGTCGAAGGTGCTGGCGTCGCGGCCGACTTCGAGGTTCTTGAACTCGGCGTCACCGCTCATCAGGTCGGAGTCGGTGGTGAGGTTGTCGGCGGTGACGGGGGTGCCCTTGTCGCCGGCCGTGATCAGCAGGTTGATGCCGCCCAGGTTGACGCTCTGGCAGAGCTTGGTCAGGGAGGCCTGCTTGACCACGGTCTGGATCAGGAACAGCTGGCCGCCGGTGTCGCCGGCGTTGGGGCTGTTCTCGATCATGTTGTCGAGGGTGCCGAACTGCTCGAACCCGCTGCCGTCCAGTCTGTCCGCGGTGACCTCGAAGGCCATCCCCGAAATGGCGAACTGGGTGGCCAGGACGTTCTGCGCGGTCAGGGTCACCAGGATGCCCGCGGTGACGCAGGCCGGTACCGCCATGAGTGCGGCGCGGCGCAGTCGGACCCGGCCGCGCCCGGTCGTGGTGGCGGCGGATTGTTCTGCGGAGGGTGCCATGGAGGGCTCCTGAGGGTCGGGTGGGGGATCCGCAGCCCGTCGGCGGTGAGGGCCTGGCGTGGATGGGATTCGCCAACTGCGGTGCCTGGCAGTTCAGTTGACGATCTTTCTCACAACCGGCGAGCTGACTGGAAGTTACCCCGGGGTACAGGGCGGGTCAATACTTCGCGCACCGTCCGGGAATTCCTGAACCACAGTCAATTCCTGTGACTGGTGGTGCAGTTGGAAACCCGATGTGATCGAACTCCACTCACCTTCCTTCCAACTTCCGCTCTTCTCCTTGACGTTGCCCCGGCAAGCCGCCTAGAACTTGGCGAGTACCCGGCGGTAACCAGGCCTCGCGGCCGCACCCACCGGGTCGTTCCCGTTCCGGGCCCGGCGCGCGCTCCCGCACTCCCCCGTACCCCCGTACGGAGGCGCCGCGTTCCCGGTACGGCGGACCGCTCCGGCGCAACGGTGGCAGTCGTGCGCCCTCGGCCCGGTCGCTCGTGGCGTCGAGCGCCCTGATCCCCCAGGCCCAACCGCCCACCCGCTCAGCAGCTCGGCATCGCTCGGCACCACCGCCCGGCCCGCCTCGCCCTGCCCTGTCCTGCCCTGCTCAGCCGTGCCCCGCCCTGCCCCCGCCCTGCCTTGCCCTTGCTCAGCCCTGCCCCCTGCCGTCAGGAGTCCCCCGCCATGCGCGCCAGCACGCCCACCCCTGCCGCTTCCACCCCCTCCGCCGTCTCGCCCGCAGCCGCGCCCCGCCGCCGGCGCCGCCGCCTGCTGCCACCGGCCGCCGTCCTCGCCGGCGCCGCACTACTGGCCGGTGTCACCCCGGGATCCGCCTCCGCCGCCACCACGGCGGCGCCCGGCGCGCCGTACACCGGCATGGGCAACTGTCCGGTCGCCGCGCCCGCCATGACCAACCCGGAGAACCTCCAGGTCGGCTGCCTGGTGTCGGTGACCAACGCCGGGAAGTTCACCCTCGGCAGCACCGTGGTGGCGTTCAACTCGCCGATCACGCTGCAGTTCGGCTTCTACTGGGACAAGTCCGCGCCCGAGGTGTCGTTCCCGGACGGCAGCAGCGCCAACCAGTACACCGTGGTGCCGCCCACCAGCGCGCCGCTGCTCAGCGCGCCCATGGTGCAGATCAACATCCCGGGCATCCAGAACTTCCTGCCAGGCATCACCAGCGTCTTCGCGCAGGTCGAACTCGCGGGCCCGGTCACCAAGTTCACGCCGCTGGCGACCGGCGAGCCGTACCCGGTGTTCCAGCTGCCGATCAAACTGCACCTGTACAACGCGCTGTTCGGCGCGCACTGCTACGTCGGCTCGGACTCGGCTCCGCTGCTGCTCAAGCCGACCACCGGCGCGACCACCCCGACCGGCTCCACCCCGCCGATGACCGGCGACCCGGGCACCCTGGGCTACGACCCGGACCCCAACGGGCACAACGCGCTGGTCATTTCGGAGACCAACGCCTCCCTGGTCGACAACACCTTCGCGGTGCCCGGCGCCAACGGCTGCGGCCTGCTCGGCTCGCTGAACCAGATCATCGACTGGACGATGGGCCTGCCCGCGGCGCCCGGCAAGGACTCGGTGAGCTTCCAGCAGACCAACGCGTCCTTCGTCCTGGACACCGACGTCGCCGACCTCACCGCCGCGCTGCGCGACAGCGCCGCGCACTGACGGCCCGCCGGTCCGCCCCGCGCCACCTCCGCCACCTCCGCCACCCACCCCGCCCCGCCGGGCCGCACCCGCCCCACCAGCGCCATCC
>NZ_JOGH01000118.1:0-20711 GCF_000721345.1 Kitasatospora sp. NRRL B-11411
GCCCTCCCCTCCTCCCCCACCTCCCCGTCCGGCCGACGCTCCTCCTGGTCGGCGGCACGCCTCGCCCTCACTGCCTTCTTCACCGTCGACGGCTTCCTGTTCGCCGCCTGGGTGGTCCGGATCCCGGACGTCCGCGCCCAGGTCGCGGCCTCGCACAGCGCGCTGGGCCTGGCCCTGCTGTGCATCTCGGCCGGCGCGGTCGCCACCATGGCCCTGGTCGGACGGCTGTGCCTGCGGTACGGCTCGCGCCGGGTCACCGTCGCCTCGGTCGCCGTGTTCTCGCTCGCGGTCGCGCTGCCCGCGCACACCCACTCGGTACTCGCGCTCGGCGCGGTGCTGCTGCTGTTCGGCGCCGGCTACGGCGCGGCCAACGTGGCGATGAACAGCGCCGCGGTCGACCTGGTCGCCGAACTCCGACGCCCCGTCATGCCCAGCTTCCACGCGGGCTACAGCCTCGGCGGCCTGCTCGGCGCCGCGGTCGGCGGCCTGCTCGCGGGCCGGATCAGCGCCTCATGGGCGCTGGCCGCGTCCGGCGCGCTCGGCCTGGCCGTGGTCGCACTGGCCGGCACCGCGCTGCTGCGCGCCCCGGCCGCCGCCCGCCCGGCCCCGCGCGAGAGCGCCGCCCCGGCCCCGGCCGGTGCTGCCGCCGCCCGGCTGTCCGGCCACGCCCGGCTGCTGGTCGTCCTGCTCGGCCTGACCGCGCTGTGCACCGCGTACGGCGAGGGCGCGCTCGCCGACTGGGCGACCCTGCACCTGACCGACGACGTGCACGCCAGCACCGCGACGGCCGCCGCCGGGTACGCCGCCTTCGCCTTCGCCATGACCGCGGGCCGGCTCTCCGGCACCTGGCTCTCCGAGCGGCTCGGCCAGACCAGGGTGATGCTGCTGGGCGGCCTGGCCGCCTGCGCGGGCATGGCGACCGCCGCGCTGGCCCCGTCCGTCCCGCTGGTGCTGGCGGGCTTCGTCCTGGTCGGCCTCGGCCTGGCCAACGTCTTCCCGCTGGCGATCGCCCAGGCCGGGGCCACCGCCGGCCCGCAGGGCGTGGCCACCGCCTCCACCCTCGGCTACGCGGGCATGCTGATCGGCCCCCCGGTGATCGGCTTCCTCGCCGACGCCCTCTCGCTGCCCGCCGCGCTGCTCACCGTCGCCGCCAGCTCCGCACTGGCCGGCCTGCTCGCCCTCGCCGTCCGCCGCCACCGCACCGGCCGCCCGGCCTGACGGCTCCGCAGCACCGGCGAACGGCCGCTCGGTCCGACGGCTCCACAGGACCGACGAACGGCGGCCCAGGCGCCCCCACGCGCCCGGGCCGCCGCCGGCGCCGGCCGCTCGCGCGGACGGCGGGTCGTCACGGCCGGCGGGTCGTCACGGCCGGTACAGCTGGGTGATGCTGAGCACCTTGTTCTGGGCGCCGACCTTCACCTCGTACTGGTTGCCGAAGCAGCGGTACGGGGCGGCGGGCTGGGCCTGGTTCAGGCAGGCCTCCTGCGCCTTCATGAAGACGAACAGGTCGACGCTCTTCGTCTTCAGGTTCTCGTCCAGCAGGTAGGTCTTCACGTCGTTGTCGAAGCTGTAGAGCTGGGGGTCGCCCTTCGCCTCCCAGTAGCCGTCGTTGGGGACGTCGGGGCCGCAGACGAACTTGGTGGACTTGGCGCGCATCCACACGTGCGTCAGGTAGGCGTTCTCGGTGGCCTCCACCACCGTCCGCCCGGCCGCGTTGGCCGTGCAGTCAGCGGCGGGAGCGGTGGTCTTTCCGGTGGTACCACCGGTGGCGCCACCGGTGGTGGACTTTCCCCCGCTCGCCGACGGCTTCGGGCTCCCGGAGGCGGCCGGCGCGGCAGCGGTGGCGGAGCCGCCCGCGGAGGCGGTGGCGGCCGGGGCGGAGCCGGACGCGTCGGAGGAGGAGCCCTCCGGGTCGCACGCGGTCAGGGCGAGGGCGGAGGCGGCCAGCACGGCGGCCACGGCGAAACGGTTGAGACGCATGGTGCGAATTCCCCCGTGAACTAGTGGGTGGGTAGGGCGGATCCGGCCGTGTTTCCGTCGGCGCCCCCGCGGCCCGACCTGCACTTCCAAGATCCATCGGACCGACATCCTGCCCGATCCGACAGACCCCACCACGCCGATCCGCCCCGCCCGGTTTCCTCCGTTGCCCAGCTGTGACAGTCGTTGCACCCCGAGCACCCCCCGGCAAACCCCCGCAATCCGCCCACCGGCCGGAACGGACGGCCTGTCAACTCCCGCCCCTCCGACGGCAGGTGCCCGAACGTCCCGCCCGTCAGCCGCCCACCGCCAGCGTCCCGCTGACGTGACACGGCTCACCCTCGGCGGGGGCGAACCGGTCGGCCCACGCCCTGAGTTCCGCCGCGGTGCCCGAGCCGTCCGCGAGCCGGGCGACGGCGAGGGCGGGCGGCAGCGCGCCGCGCTGGAGCAGCTCCGCCCACTGCGCGTCCGTCAGCGCGAGGTACCGCAGCCCGGCCAACTCCCGTAGCACACGCAGGTCTTCGACCGCGCAGCGCGACAGGTCCAGCCACCACAGCGCGGGCAGGGTGCGCAGCGGCGCCAGGTCGAGCGGGGTGTCGCAGGCCAGGTCGAGCGCCCCCAGCCGCGGGTGCCCGGCCAGCGGCGCCAGCCCCTCACCGTCCAGCCCGGCCCGCAGGAACTCCACCGGCAGCGGGCGCAGCGCGCCGAGGCCGGTGACGGTGCGGGAGCGGACCCGGAGCACCCGCAGGCCGGGCGCGGCGGCGAGCGGCGCGAGGTCGAGCGGGCCCTCGTCGGCCTCGCCGACGGCGAGAACCCGCTGCAGGGTGGGCGCGACGGCGGCGGGCAGGCCGGGGCCGAGGACGGAGCGCTCGACGCCCGGCGGACGGACGGATTCGGTGACCTCCAGGCCGGGCGGGTACTCCGGGTCGATCTCCTCGCCGTCCTCGGGGGCGTCCTCGATCTCGTACGCGCCCCGGTCGATCAGGTCCAACCAGGCGGCCAGCAGCGAGGTGACGGAGTCGGCGACGTACAGCGGGCCGTCGTGGAAGTCCCGGCCGCTCTCGATGACCTGGCCGGGGCGGCCGTGCTCGGCCGGGGCGAGGTCGACCGCGTGGTAGTTGCCGTCGTCGGCGGTGGCGAAGGGGATCCAGCCGGGGTGGTTCAGGCAGCGGCGGACGGTGTCGAGCGGCCCGGGCTCGTCCATGACGCGGACCAGGTCCGGCCGGTCGGGATCCGGCCGGTGCGGGTACTGCGCCCAGTGGGCGTGGGCCCGGACCACCTCGTCGAGCGGCAGCCAGCGCAGGTGGCCGAGCCACAGGCCGTTCGCCATGACGTCGCTGCCGTTCGCGGCCAGGTAGAGCGCCCGCAGGTCGTCGGGCAGCCGGTGGCCGAGGCGGCGTTCGGCCTCCTCGATCTGCCCGGGTGTCAGGGGCGGGCCCAACGGCCGCCGGTGGCCGGTGAGTTCGGTGGTCCGCCGCCGGTACTCGGCCAGCAGTGCGACGGCCCGCTCCGGGTCCCCGGCGGGCGGCAGCACGGAGCCGGGCCGGGTGAGGCCGGGCGCGGGGTGGACGTAGTCGGGGTCGAGGACCAGCAGGCGGCCCCGGGTGGCGCGGGGCTCCGGCGTCGCGGTGAGGGTGTACGGCCCGGCCGGGTCGTGCTCCAGGTGCAGCCGGGCGCGCGGCCAGCCGCGCTCGGCGGCGATCGCCGCGGCGAGGGCGTCGAGGTCCTCCGGGTCGGGCCGGAGGCCGTGCCAGTTGCCGTCCGGCAGCGTCCATCTGCCGTGCGTCCCGGGCCCGTAGCGGCTGTCGACCGTCTCCAGGCGCAGTTCCGTCCACCCCTCGGGGGCGCTGCGCGCCAGCCGGGCGAGGATCGCCCGCACGTCCCGTTCCAACCGTTCCACCGTCACGATCCCTTCGCCGTCCGCGTCCGGCCGGGATCGTCGCAGCCCGCGCCGACAGCCCTACGGCGCGGGGGGCCGTTCGGCCTCGCCGGGCAGGCGGAGGTCCCAGCCGACCAGGGCGCGGAGTTGTTCGGCGGTGACGCCGTCGGGGACGGGGCGGGGTGCCTCGTGGCGGATGGGGGGCTGCCAGCCGTCCTCGGGGTTCCAGGTGCGGACCTGGCGGGCGGGGGCGCCGGCCACCACGGCGTAGTCGGGGACCTCGCCGGCGACCACCGAGTTGGCGGCGACCACGACGTTGCGGCCGATCCGGGCGCCGGGGAGGATCACCGCGCCGGTGCCGATCCAGGAGCCGGCGCCGATCGAGACGGGCTCGTTGCGGGGCCACTGCTTGCCGATCGGGAGTTCGGTGTCGCGGTACTCGTGGGCCTGGTCGGTGATGTAGACGTCGGGGCCGGTCCAGACGTCGTCGCCGAGTTCGATCCGCTGGTGGCCGACGATGTGGCTGCCGCGGCCGATGACGCAGCCGCCGCCGATCCGGACGATCGGTTCGGGGCCGAGGTCGAGGCCGGGCAGGAAGCCGGCCGACAGGGTGACGCGTTCGCCGATGATGGAGAACGGGCCGATGGTGATCCAGCGTTCGTTGAAGACGGTGCCGAGCGGGAAGGCGAGCTTGGTGCCGTCGCCGAGCTCCCCGAACCGGTACGGCCCGGGGTTGCGGTTGCTGACCGCGCCGGCGTCCTGCACCCAGCGCCAGCCGCGGTGCACGGCGTGCCCGGCCGCCCGGCGCGACCTCTCGCGGACGGGTCCGAGCAGCCTGCGGACGATCGACATGCGCTCACGGTAGCGGCCGGTGCGCCCCGGCGGCCCGCAACGGGACCAAACTCACACCGGCCGGTAACTTCCGGGCCCGAGGGCCCGGAGCGCGAGGTCAGCGCGAGGTCAGCGCACCCAGCGCGCGGGCCGCTTGGCCAGGAAGGCCCGCATGCCCTCCTGCGCCTCCTCGGAGCCGAACAGCTTGGCCGACAGCGCGACGAGTTCCTCGGTGTGCCGGTCGAAGGACTCCCGGACCTCGGCGTTGGCGAGCAGCTTGGACTCGGCGAGGCCCTGCGGCGAGCAGAGCCGGATGGCGTCCAGGAGGGTGCGCAGTCCGGCGGCGGCGTCGTCGGCGGCCTCGGTGACCAGGCCGATCCGGGCGGCCTCGGCGGAGTCGAAGGTCTCGCCGGTGAGGTAGTAGCGGGCGGCGGCGCGCGGGTCGAGCTTGGGGCGCAGCGGCAGCGAGATGACGGCGGGGGCGAGGCCGAGCCGGGACTCGGTGAAGGCGAAGGTGGAGTCGGGTCCGGCGACGGCGAGGTCGCAGGCGCCGACCAGGCCGAGTCCGCCGGCCCGGACGTGGCCGTCGACCAGGGCGATGACGGGCTTGGGGCAGTCGACGACGGCGCGCTGCAGGGCGACCAGGCCGCGCGGTCCGACGGTGGGGTCGTCGCCGGTGGCCTCGGAGAGGTCGGCGCCGGCGCAGAACACCCGGCCGGTGTGGCCGAGGACGACGGCGCGGACCTCGGGGTCGGCGGCGGCGGCGGCGAGGCCGGCGGTGAGTTCGGCCATCAGCCGGGTGGAGAGGGCGTTGCGGTTGTGCGGGGAGTCGAGTTCGAGGGTGGCGACGGCGTCGGCGGTGGTGGTGCGGACGAGCGGCGCGGGGGTGGTCATCTGGCGTGGCCTGCCTTCCGGCTGAGGGTGGGTCGGACGGGGCGTCGTCTGCACCCTGGCACACCGCGGCCCTACTGGCCAGTACCGGATCTTCGGGGCGCGCTCGGCGCGGGGCTCCGCGCCCCGTCCCCAACTTCCTTAAGGTCTAGACCTATTGACAGTTAACGGACAAATTCGCTTGAGTGCTGGGTACACCGCTCGTTCCCCCACAAGGAGTGGCCGAATGTCCCACACCCGTACCTCCCACCGGCCCGCCCACCGGGCCGGCTCCCGCCGCGGCCGGGTCGCCGCACTGCTGACCGGCGCGCTGGCCGCGACCGGACTGGCCGTCATGGTGCCCACCACCTCGACCGCGGCCGCCGCCTGCACCACCCCGTACTCGGCGACGCAGGTCTACACCGGCGGCATGTCCGCCTCGTACAACGGGCACAACTGGAACGCCAAGTGGTGGACCCAGGGCGAGACGCCGAGCACCGGCGGCTCCGGCGTCTGGGCCGACCAGGGCGCCTGCGGCGGCGGTGGCGGCACCACCACCACCCCGACGCCCAGCCAGGGCACCTGCAACCACCCCACCTGGGTGGCCGGCACCCAGTACGCCACCGGCACGGTGGTCAAGTACGCGCCCAACGGCCAGTACTACATCGCCACCCACGACAACCCGGGCTACGACCCGACCATCTCCACCTGGTACTGGAGCCCGTACACCTGCACCGGCGGCGGCACCACCAGCCCGAGCCCGACCACCACCACCCCCAACCCGGGCGGGTTCGTGGTCTCCGAGGCCCAGTTCAACCAGATGTTCCCGAACCGGAACTCCTTCTACACGTACTCCGGCCTGGTCACCGCGCTGAACGCCTACCCGGCGTTCGCCAACACCGGCTCGGACACCGTGAAGAAGCAGGAGGCGGCGGCGTTCCTCGCCAACATCAGCCACGAGACCGGCGGCCTGGTGTATGTGGTCGAGCAGAACACCGCGAACTACCCGCACTACTGCGACACCACCCAGCCCTACGGCTGCCCGGCCGGCCAGGCCGCGTACTACGGCCGCGGGCCGATCCAGCTCAGCTGGAACTTCAACTACAAGGCGGCCGGCGACGCGCTCGGCATCGACCTGCTGAACAACCCCAACCTGGTGCAGACCGACGCGGCCGTCGCCTGGAAGACCGGCATCTGGTACTGGATGACCCAGAACGGCCCGGGCACCATGACCGCGCACAACGCCATGGTCAACGGCGCCGGCTTCGGCGAGACCATCCGCTCCATCAACGGCTCGCTCGAGTGCAACGGCGGCAACCCCGCCCAGGTGCAGAGCCGGGTCAACGCGTACACCAGCTTCACCTCGATCCTGGGCGTGCCCACCGGCTCCAACCTGAGCTGCTGACGCCCTGAACCCCGGGCCCCCGGCCGACGCGACGTCGGCCGGGGGCCCGGTGCGTTCAGCGCCGCACCAGCGCCGTCATCCCCCAGCCCGCGCCGGCGAACAGCGCCGCCAGCAGCACCCAGCCGGCCGGGCCGTGCGCGATCACCACCGAGGTCATCAGCGCCGGGCCGAGCATCATCGCCACCGACCCGCCGGTGTTGAACACGCCCTGGTAGGCGCCGTGCGCCCCGTCCTTCGCCAGGTCGTAGCTGAGCGCCCAGGCGCCCGCCTGGCTGTACACCTCGCCCAGCGCCTGGCAGGCCACCCCGCCCGCCACCAGCAGCGCCGCCGCCCAGCCGGGCAGCCCGGCGGCCAGGCCCACCACCAGGCAGGACGCGGCCACCAGCAGCGCCCCGCGGCGGAACACCAGGGCCGCGGCCCGCGGCTGCTCGGTGCCCCGGGTGGCCCGCACCTGCAGCACGATCACCAGCGCGGTGTTCACCAGCAGCCCGCCCGCGACCATCCAGCGCGGCGCGGCGGTGTCGCGCACCACCCACAGCGGCAGCCCGACCTCGACCATCACGAACTGCAGGGTGATCACCCCGTTCAGGCCGGTCAGCAGCAGGAACGCCCGGTCGCGCAGCGCCGGGTTCGGCCCGCCCCCGGCCCGCTCGGCACGACCCGCGGCGCGCGGCGTGGCCGGCACCAGCAGCGCGTACAGCACCGCGATCACCCCGAACGAGGCCGCGTCGACCAGCAGCGCCGTCAGGTAGGCGCCCCGGGTGTCCAGTTGCAGGACGGCCGCGGCGCCCAGCGTGCCCACCGCCAGGCCGACGTTGGTGACCGAGCGCAGGTAGGCCCGGCCGGCCACCCGCCCGTCCACCGGCAGCACCTCGGCGAACAGCGCCCCGCGCACCGCCGAGCCGCCCCGGTCGGCGACCGCCACCAGGCAGGCCAGCACCGCGAACACCGCCAGGGCGTGCACCAGCACGTAGGCCGCCGCGCACACCGCCTGCCCGGCCAGCAGCACGACCAGCACCCGCTTGGGCCCGTACCGGTCCGACAGGCGCCCGGCCGGGACGCCCGCCGCCACCCCGCACGCCCCGGCGACCGTCAGCACCAGGCCGACCGTGCCGACGCCGAAGCCCATCACCCGGGTGAAGTACACCACCCCGAGCGTCATCCCCAGGCCGTTGCCGAGGGTGTTGACCAGGGTGATCGCGGACAGCCGGCGCAGCACCGGGTCCTCGGGCAGCAGCCGGGCGAGCCGGGGGCGGGCAGGGGGGAGCGACACGGCCGGATCGGCCGCGGGGTCAGTGGCGGTCATGCCCCGATCAGACCGGGTACGGAGCGCCCGTGGTATTGATTTAGCCCCCGCCTCAATCCCCGGTGCGGGACGGACCACCTGGGGGGCGTCGTGGTACTGCGGTTCCGGCTGGGGCTGGCCGACCTGGCCGCCACCTACTTCGCCTGCTCGCCGCTCCAGGAGACGGTGCTCAGCCTGCGGATGTGGACCCACCCCGGGCAGTACCCGCACGGCGCCGCGTTCGAGGCGATGCGCCCGGCCTTCGAGGCCCTGCCGCAGGCCCCGCTGCTGCGCGCCCTGGTGGCGAGCAACAAGTACGTGCCGGACTTCCTGACCCCCCGCCCCGCCGTCCCGTTCCCGGAGTTCCGGGCCGAACTGGCCGTCGTCCGGGCCTTCGACCCGGCCCGGCTGGCCGGCGAACTGGCCCTGACCTTCCTCCCGCACGACCGGGCGGTGCCGCCGCTGCTCGCCGACCGCGCCGACCGCCCGGCCGCGCTGCTCGCCGAGATCGCCGACGCCCTCCAGGCGTACTGGACGCACGTCCTGGAACCCGGCTGGTGGCCGCAGGCCCGCTCGGTGCTGCACGCCGACATCGTGCACCGCGCCCGGGTGCTGGCCGAACGCGGCGCCGCCGGACTGTTCGCCGACCTCGACCACCGCCTGCACTGGGCGGACGGGGTGCTGACCATCGACCGGGACTGGGGCCACGGCGACCTGGACGTCCCCGTCGACCGGCGCGGCCTGGCCCTGCTGCCGACCTGCTTCGCCCGCGGCGCGCTCACCGCGATCGGCCCGGACCTCACCCCGTCCATCACCTACCTCTCCCGCGGCCAGGGCAACCTGGCCGGCCCGCCCGACCCGCCACCCGCCCCGCGCGCCCTGGAACAGCTGCTCGGCGCCCCCAAGGCCCGCCTGCTCGCCCTGCTGCACGAGCCCACCGCCACCACCGAACTGGCCCGCCGGCTCGGCGTCACCCCCGGCGCCGTCAGCCAGCACCTGGCCGTCCTGCACGCCACCCGCCTGGTCACCCGCGCCCGCCACGGCCGCCTGGTCCTCTACACCCGCAGCCCCCTCGCCGACCAACTCCTCGGCCCCTGAAGGGCCCCGCCGGAGAGCCCCACCAGAGAGCCCCGTCCAGGGGCCCGGGGAACGGCGGGTCGATGCTGCTGGAGGCCGGAGCCCACCGGAAAGCCCAAGCGGCTGGGGGCTGTTGGAACCAGCAACCCCCACCCCGCCGCAGGCCCTAGCAGAACGCCAGCACCGCCCCCGTCTCCACCGAGCAGCGCGCCGCCAGCCGCAGTTGCAGGCAGACGAACGCCTCGGTCCCGTAGCGCCGCCACCCCTCGGCCGCCGGGTCCGGGTCCTCGGCGGCGTCGGTGACCTCCTCGGAGTCCGGGTCGAGGTCCGCGGGCAGGCCCAGGGCCAGGGCGAGCGCCTCGAGTTCGGCCAGCAGCCGCACCGAGGAGCCGAGCAGGCCGCCGCTCAGCTCCGGGTCGGCCAGGACGGGGGCGAAGTCGACCGGCGCGTAGTAGCCCTCGCAGTCCGAGTGGTGGATCAGGTGGTCGAACGGGCCGGGCCGGTCGTCGGGAATGTCCTCGTACGCGGCCCGCAGCACCGGGTCGTCGGTGGCCCGCTCCCCTTCCGCCAGCGGTTCGGGCAGCTGCCCGCCCGCGGCGAGGTGCGCGGCGAGGCGGCGCAGCGTGTGCAGGCCCGAGTAGCCCCAGATCCGGTCGCCGAAGCGCGGTCCGCTCTCCGGTTCCCGCCAGCCCGGCAGCCCTTCGGCCGCCAGTACCCGGGTGATCTCCGCGCACTCCGCGCGGAACCACTCGGCGGTGTCCTCCTCGGCGCCGATCAGCGCGCCCACCATCACATCGAGTCCCATGGCGGTGATCCTGCCAGGCGCCGCCGACAGTCGCGGATCAAGGGGCTGACGTCCCGTCAACCTCCATCCGGTATAGACCTGTTGACGAGTTGGTCCAGTCCACTTACCCTCCTGAGTGCCGCTCCCGGCACCCCTGTACGGAATCCCCCACACCAGACAGGGAGTACCGATGCACGTCCGCTCCAGGCAATGGCTCAGGGCCCGTCTGCTGGCCCTGCTCGCCGCGCTCGCACTGCCACTGGCCCTGCTCGCCGCCACGCCCGCGCACGCCGCGGCCAAACTGACCGCCACCTTCACCAGCGACGACTACGGGTCCTGGTGGAAGGGCACCTTCGTCGTCAAGAACCCCAACGCCACCGCCGTCACCGGGTGGACCCTGGACTTCGACCTGCCGTCCGGCGTCACCATGACCGGCACCTACAACGGCACCTCCACCACCACCGGCAGCCACGTCACCGCGACGAACGCGTACTACAACGCGACGGTGCCCGCGAACGGCTCGACCGAGCCGTACAGCTTCTGGTTCATCGGCAACGGCCCGATCACCGCCCCGCTCAACTGCCGCGTCAACGGCGACAAGTGCGACGGCACCCCGGACGTCCCGCCGACCGCGCCGGGCGCCCCGACCCTGGTCGACGCCACCGCGCACAGCCTCTCGCTGAGCTGGCCGGCCGCGTCCAAGGGCGACTTCCCGGTCGCCTCGTACGACGTGCTGAACGGCTCGGTGATCCTCGGCTCGGCCGCCGGCACCGCCACCACGCTGACCGGCCTGACCCCGGCCACCACCTACGGCCTGACCGTCCGGGCCAAGGACACCCGCGGCAACACCGGCCCGGTCAGCCCGGTGCTGAGCGCCGCCACCGTCGACCCGGCCAGCGACACCGTGCCGCCCACCGCGCCCGGCAACCTGCGCTCCACCGGGGTGACCAGCACCAGCGTCGCGCTGGCCTGGGACGCCGCCACCGACAACAAGCGGGTCGCCGCGTACGACGTCTACCAGGGCGGCAACCTGGTGCAGACCGTCACCGGCACCACCACCGCCGCCACCGTCGGCCAGCTCTCCCCCGCCACCCCGTACGCCTTCACCGTCAAGGCCCGGGACGCCGCCGACAACAGCTCCCCCGCCTCCAACACGCTGAACGCCACCACCGGCGACCTCGCCGGGCCCGGCAAGTACTCCCGGGTCGGCTACTTCGTCCAGTGGGGCATCTACGGCCGCCAGTACTTCGTCAAGAACCTCGACACCTCCGGCAGCGCCGCCAAGCTCGACGTCATCAACTACGCCTTCGAGAACATCGACCCGGTCAACCTGACCTGCCTGGCCGGCGTCACCAAGGGCACCACCGCCGACCCGGAGGACCCCGACCAGGGCACCGGCGCCGGTGACGCCGACGCCGACTACGCCCGCCCGATGAGCGCCGCCCAGTCCGTGGACGGCGTCGCCGACGACGGCTGGTCGCCGCTGCGCGGCAACCTCAACCAGCTCAAGAAGCTGAAGGCGAAGTACCCGAACCTCAAGGTCGTGGTCTCGCTCGGCGGCTGGACGTACTCCAAGTACTTCTCCGACGCGGCCGCCACCGACGCCTCCCGCAAGAAGCTGGTCTCCTCCTGCATCGACATCTGGATCAAGGGCAACCTGCCCGCCTACAACGGCGCGGGCGGCCCCGGCACGGCCGCCGGCATCTTCGACGGCATCGACGTCGACTGGGAGTGGCCCGGCTCCCCGGACGGCCACCCCGGCAACCACTACTCCGCGAACGACAAGCAGAACCTGACCCTGCTGCTGGCCGAGTTCCGCCGCCAGCTCGACGCCCTCGGCGGCTCGCACAAGCTGCTCACCGCCTTCACCCCCGCCGACCCGGCCAAGGTCGGCCAGGGCTGGGACCTCTCGCAGATCTTCCAGTCCCTCGACATCGCCAACGTCCAGGGCTACGACTTCCACGGCTCCGGCAGCGACAACTCGTGGGAGCCCAACCGCACCGGCCAGCAGGCCAACCTGCACACCGACCCCACCGACCCCTACCCGTTCCACTTCTCGATCGAGAACGCCGTCGACACCTACCTGGCGGCCGGCGTCAACCCGCGCAAGCTCACCATCGGCTTCCCGTTCTACGGCCGCGGCTGGCAGAACGTCACCGACGGCGGCGCGCACGGCGCCTGGCAGGCCGCGGGCGGCGCCGCACCCGGCCAGTTCGCCGAGGAGGCCGGCACCCGCGGCTACAACAACCTGATCACCTCGGTGCCCAACCTGACCGTCTACCACGACCCGGTGTCCGTCTCCACCTACGGCTACACCGGCAACGGCGGCCAGTGGTGGACCTTCGACGACGCCTGGTCGATCGGCCAGAAGACCGCCTGGCTCAAGTCCAAGAACCTGCTGGGCGCGATGGTCTGGGAGATGTCCGGCGACACCCCGTCCGGCACCCTGATGAACGCCCTGGACGCGGGCCTGAAGTAACCCCGGGAACGCGGGCGCGGGGCGGCCCCCCGAATCCCAACCCCCCGCGCCCGTCCGCACGGCCCGCCCGGGAGGCAGCCCTCCCGGGCGGGTCCGCGTCCGACCCGCTCCTACTGCCGCCCGGCGACCGACGCCAGCTTCCGCGCCGCCCGGTGGTCCCGCATCAGCTGCGCGAACGTGGTGTGCCCCTGGGTGGTCCGGGCGAACGCCCGCCACGCCGGGTTGATCAGCGACACCGCCGCGTGGAACAGGTACGGGCGCTTCTCGAACGAGGCCAGCATCACCTTCCCGGCCCGCATCTCCACGCCCAGCCCGGCCTTGACCGCGAACGCGTAGTTCAGCGCCTGCCGCCGCACGTCCGCCGCGCCGCCCGCCTCGGCCACCTGCACCGCCCACTCCCCGGCCAGCCGGCCCGAGCGCAGCGCGTACGAGATGCCCTCCCGGGTCCACGGCTCCAGCAGCCCGGCCGCGTCGCCCGCGACCAGCACCCGGCCGCGCGACAGCGGCGAGTCCTCGGCCCGGCAGCGCGTCAGGTGCCCGGACTCCACCAGCGGTTCGAACCCGGACAGGCCCAGGCGGCGGATGTACGCCGCCAGGTACTCCTTGGTCCTCTCGCCCTCGCCGCGCGCCGAGATCACCCCGACGGTCAGCGTCCCCGAGTCGGTCTTCGGGAACACCCAGCCGTAACTGCCCGGCAGCGGGCCCCAGTCCAGGTGGATCCGGCCCGCCCAGTACCGCGACACCGACTCCGGCACCGGGATCTCCGCCTCCAGGCCCAGGTCGATCTGGTCGAAGGTCACGCCGACGTGCCGGCCGATCCGGCTGGCCGAGCCGTCCGCGCCGACCACCGCCCGCGCCTCCACCTTCCGGCCGTCCGCCAGCGTCACGAACACCGTCCGGCTGTCGCCGCCGCGCTGCTCCACGCCGGTCGCGGTCACGCCCGTCACCAGCACCGCCCCGGCCTGCTCGGCCGCCTGCACCAGGCGCAGGTCGAACTCGTCCCGGTTGACCACGCCGAACAGCATCCGCTTCGAGCGCCGGGTCCGGGTCCACCTGCCGTTCAGCGCGAAGGTCACCGCCGAAATGCGGTCCTGCAGCGGCAGTTTGAAGTCCTCCGGCAGCGAGTCCCGGGACGGCCCGATGATGCCGCCGCCGCAGGTCTTGTACCGGGGGTGCTCGGCCTTGTCGAGCAGCAGCACCCGCCGCCCGCGCGAGGCCGCCGCGTACGCCGCCGACGAACCGGCCGGACCGGCGCCGACCACCACGACGTCCCACACCCCGTCCGGCAGCGCCACCGCCCCCGCCTCCCGCCCGTCGTCCTGCGGGCCGGTGCCCGCTGCCTCCTCCGACACCCCGTCACCGGCGTCGTCGGCGGGGGCCGCGACCGGCTCGACGGGGTCCAGGTCCTTGGTGCTACCGGTGTCAGTCACGGTCGCCCATCCTAATCTGCCCGCCCCCCGCCACGGCCATGCCCCGCCCTTCCCGCACCGGCTCCGCTTTCCCAGGTCAAGGGCTTGCCAAGCCCGCGCCGAACCGCTTCAGTGGCCCCCATGCCCCACATCGCACTGCCCACCGACGCCCCCGGCATCCGGGGCCTGCTCGCCGCCAAACCCTCCTCCGGCCTGCGCCTGAGCGAACTCGCCGAGCAACTCCTGCGCGGCGACTCCCCGCTGGAGGTCGGCGACCGCGAGCTGATCGCCGCCTACGTCTCCGCCCTCAACCGCACCCGCTACTGCGCCGGCGCCCACGGCGCCACCGCCGCCCACCGCCTCGGCGGCGACTTCGCCCTGGTCGAAGCCGTCCAGACCGACCTCGCCACCGCCCCCGTCACCGACCTCCAGCGCGCCCTGCTGCAGCTGGCCGGCAAGGTCGCCGAGAGCGGACTGTCCGTCACCCCCGAGGACGTCGCCGCCGCGAAGGCCGCCGGCGCCGACGACGAGGCCGTCCACGACACCGTCCTGATCGCCGCCGCCTTCTGCATGTACAACCGCTACGTCGACGGCCTCGCCGCCCTCACCCCCGACGACCCCGCCGCCTACCGCGCCATCGGCGCCCACCTCGCCGCCAACGGCTACCTCTGACGGCCCCGGCCGGGGGTCAGAACTCGGCCGGGAAGGCGTCCGGCTGCGGCCGCGAGGTGAACCGCACCTCCATCCGCACCGGCCGCTCCGCCTGCGGCAGCCGCAGCCGCACCCGGCTGCGCCGGCGGCCGTGGGCGGCCGTGGGCGGCTTCGCCACCAGTGCACCGGCCTGCTCCGGCGGCACCGCGGCCAGGGCCTCCTCCGGCTCGCCCGTCGGCCGCGGTCCGCGCAGCACGGACACCGACCGGTCGGTGACCGCGAGGTAGGAGGTGTGCGTCAGCACCACGGCCGTCGGCCCGAGCAGGCCCTGGACCAGCGGGTGCGGCCCGCCGGTGCCCGGCACGACCAGGCGCGGCCGCTCGGCCGGGTCGGGCCGCAGCACCGCCCGCCGGACTCCCGAGGCCGGTTCCGGCAACCGGTCCGCCGCACCCGCCGTGCTCGCCGTGCTCGCCGTGCCCGCCGTCGCGGCCGTTCCCCCTGCTTCGTACGCGCCCCCTCCGGGCCCGGAGGCCGACCCCGCCCACCGCGCCTCCGACGGTCCGGTCGACTCAGGTCAACTCCGGTCGGCGGAAGGCCGGTTCGACCCGGTTCCGGGGGTTTCCGGCTGCTCTCCGCGCCGGACTCCGGCCAGCCCGAGGACTGCCGCGCCGACCGCCAGGCCCGCGCCCGCGCCGAAGCAGGCCTCGTCGACCACGCCCCGCTCGCCGCGCAGGACCCGCTCCGCCGCCCCCGCGAGGGTGGCGGCGGCCAGCAGCGCGGCGGTGCCCCGGCGGCTCTCCCGCCAGGGGCCGGCGTACCGGGCGAGCACGCCCAGGCCGAGCAGCGACGTCCCGTACTGCAGGGCGGTGTGCAGCGGGACGCCCGCGACCTCGCGCTCCAGCACCGGCAGGGCCCGGACGCCGGCCCGGCCGTGGTGGGTGAAGGAGTCCCAGACCAGGTGGGTGGCCGCGCCCGCGGCCAACGCCCCGGCGGCCAGCAGGAGTTCGCCGGGGGCCGGGCGCCGCTCGGGGGCCACCGCGTTCCACCGGCCGGGCACCGCGACCCGCAGCGGCTCGCGCCACAGGCCGTACCAGCCGGCCACCAGCCCGGCCCCGACCGCGACGTCCAGGGTGGGGGCGGCCCACCAGCGGTGCGTCAACCCGCCGTGCCGGTAGACCCCCCGGACGAGGGACTCCGCGAAGAACGGCACGTCGGGCGCCAGCGAGCCGGCGACGAGTCCGGCGGCGACCAGCGCGCCCTTGCGCTTCGCGGCCCGCAGGCCGGGCAGGACGGCGGCGGCATGGCTCAGGGTGAACGGCATCCCCCCATCCTGCCCCGGGGAGCCACCCCGCGGACCACCCGCCCTACCGCGCGGACGCCGCCCCCGTCGCGGCGGGCCGCCCGCCCTCCAGGTAGCGCAGTTCGCCGACCGCCCGGGCCTCCAGCGCGGCGGCCAGCCGCCGCATCCGCCCGGCGGGCAGCATCTCGGCGGCCTCCCGCAGGGTGGCGAAGTGCCAGTCGCGCAGTTCCCCGGCGGGCAGCCGCAGCCGCAGCACCTGGGAGGGGCCGAGCCGTCCGCCGTCGTAGACCAGGCGCAGGCCGCCGCGTCCGCGTCCGGCGCCGGGCTCCCAGTCGACGGCGAGCAGCCGCAGTTCCTCCGGGTGCAGCCGCAGGCCGAGTTCCTCGGCGACCTCCCGGACGCCGGCCGCGGTGGGCGCCTCGCCGCACTCGACGACGCCGCCGGGGAACTCCCAGTGCGGCTTGTACGCGGGGTCGACCAGCAGCACCCGGTCCCGGTCGTCGAAGAGCAGCACCGCCGCGGCGACGGTGTCCCCGGCGCCGCCCTCGCTGCGCACGATCGGGCAGCGCGCGGCGCCGCTGCGCACCAGGTCGGCGATCCGCTCGGCGGTCTGCCGGGGCGTCAGCACCCCGTTGTCGACCATCCGGGCGTCCCCGGCCAGCCAGCCGCGGGCGGTGAGGTAGGCGGGCAGCGCCTCGCGGGCGCGGCGGCGCAGCCGGGCGGTGGCCTCCGGGTCCCCGGGGACGTCCTCGCGGGTGGCGATCCGGGCCCGCAGGATCGTCTCGACCGGGTCGAGGACGACGTGGTGGACCGGGATGCCGCGCCCGGCCAGCGAGCCGAAGACCTCGTCGCGGTGCTCCTGGCGCAGCAGCGTGGCGGGGACCAGGACCGGCCCGTCGGCCTCGGCGGCCAGCGCGGCGGCGGTCTCGGCGGCCAGGTGCCGCCAGGCGGGCGAGTCCTGGAGTTCGCCCGGCCCGTGGTCGGGCCGGGCGGCCCGCAGGACCGGCCCGAGGGTGTCAGGGTCGAACAGCACGCTCCCCGGCAGCAGTCCGACCAACTCCCGGCAGGCGCTCGTCTTGCCCGCCCCGAACGCCCCATTGACCCAGACGATCACAGCATCCCCTGCCCCTCCGTGGCACCGGCCCGGCCGTGCGCCGGGCAGCGCGGGGCACCGGCCCCCACGCCACCCCAGTGGTACCCACTCCCCGCCCTCCTGAAAGGACGGCCCGCGAACCGGCCCCCGAACCGGTCGGCGCACCGGCCCGCGAACCGCCCCGCCGGCCGCCCCGCCGCCGGGGTTACCCCGCGCCGTCCAGGAGTTGCTTCTTGAGCACCTTGCCCATCGCGTTGCGCGGCAGGTCCTCGACCAGGACCACCCGGCGGGGCCGCTTGTGGACGGACAGCCGCCGCGCGACGAAGTCGACGAGCTCCCGTTCCCCGACGCCCGCGCCGTCCGCCGCGACCACGTACGCGACCACGGCCTGGCCGAGGTCCGGGTCGGGGGCGCCGACCACGGCGGCGTCGGCGACGCCGGGGTGGTCGCGCAGCGCGGCCTCGACCTCGCCGGCGCCGATCCGGTAGCCGCCGCTCTTGATCAGGTCGACGGAGGCCCGGCCGACGATCCGGTGGAAGCCGTCGGGTCCGATCACGGCGACGTCCCCGGTGCGGAACCAGCCGTCGGCGGTCCAGGACGCGGTGGTGGCCTCGGGCCGTCCGAGGTAGCCGTCGAACAACGTGGGTCCCTGGAGCTGGAGTTCGCCGACGCTCTCGCCGTCGGCGGGCACCGGCCGCCCGTCCTCCCCGGCCAGCCGGGTCCGCACGCCGGGCAGCGGCACGCCGACCGCGCCGGGGCGGCGCTCGCCGTCGGCCCGGGTGGCGACGGTGATCAGCGTCTCGGTCATGCCGTACCGCTCGGCGGGGGCCTGCCCGGTGAGTTCCCGCAGCCGTTCGAAGACCGGGACGGGCAGCGGCGCGCTGCCGGACACCAGCAGCCGGGCGGCGGCCAGTTCACGGGCGGCGGCCGGGTCGGCGGCGATCCGCGACCACACGGTGGGGACGCCGAAGTACAGGCTGCCGCGGGCGGCCGCGTACCCGGCGGGGGTGGGCCGGCCGGTGTGCACGAGGCGGCTGCCGGTGCGCAGCGCGCCGAGCACGCCGAGCACCAGGCCGTGCACGTGGAACAGCGGCAGGCCGTGGACGAGGGTGTCCTCGGCGTCCCACTGCCAGGCCCCGGCGAGCGCGTCGAGCCCGGCGGCGACCGCCCGGTGCGCGATCAGCGCGCCCTTGGGGGCGCCGGTGGTGCCGGAGGTGTACAGCACGAACGCGGTCCGGTCGGCGTCCTCGGCGGCGGGGCGCCAGGTGCCGGACGGACGGTCCGTCAGCGACACCGGAAGTGCCGTCAACTGCGCCGCGTCGTCCGGTAGTTCGGTGCCGGCCAGCAGGGTGGCGCCGCTGTCGCGCAGGATGTGCGCGCGCTCCACCGGCCCGGAGTCGGGCGGCACCGGCACCACCGGCACGCCCGCGAGCAGGCCGCCGGCCACGGCCGCGACGGTCTCGGCGGTGGGCCGGGCCAGGACGGCGAGGCCGGGCGCCCCGGCGGCGCGTTCGGCCACCGCCCCGGCCGCGCCGAGCAGTTGTTCCCAGGACAGGGCGGTCCCGTCCACCACCACGGCGTCCGCCCGGTCCCCGTACCCGCCGTCGAGTGCTGTCAGCAGTCCCATGCCGCCCGACTCTACGAGGCCGGGCCGCCCGCCCGCAGCAGGGCCCGGCCGACCGCCCGGAGCTGCGGCGTTACCGAACCCCTCCGTTCCCTTTACCGAATCCGGTGGCCGACCGGGGCCATCGGGGCGGCCCGCCCGGACTATGGAAGGGCCCGTCGGCTGCCGATGGGATAGGGGCCGCCCCGGCCGGACCCGGCTCGGGCCCCTTCTCATCGAGGAGTCTCCTTGGGCATGCACCCCGCCACCGCGGGCACCCGACGCTCCACCGCGCTGCGGGCCGCCGCGCTGCTCGCCGTCGGGGCCACCGCCCTGACCGGTGCGACCGCAACCGCCCGGTCCGCCGCGCACCTCCCGGCGACGTTCAAGCTGCGCCCCGCCTCGGCCGGGCAGATCGACGCGGTCGGCCGGGTCGCGCCGATATCGACCTCGGACTGCGTGACGCAGATCGGCATCCACTGCTACTCGCCGCTGCAGTACCGCACCGCCTACCACCTGGACCCGCTGTACCGGCAGGGCGTGACCGGCAAGGGCCGCACCATCGTGATCGTGGACTCGTTCGGCTCGCCGACGATCCAGCACGACCTGGAGACCTTCGACAAGCAGTGGGGCATCCCGGACACCCAGGTCGAGGTGGTCAAGTGGGGGAACGTCCCGGTGTTCGACCCGACCAACGCCGACCACACCGGCTGGGCCGGCGAGACCACCCTGGACGTCGAGTACGCGCACGCGATCGCCCCGGACGCGCACATCGTGCTGGTGGAGACCGGTGTCGCCGAGACCGAGGGCGTCACCGGCCTGCCGGAGATGATGGACGCCGAGAAGGCCGTCATCAAGTCGCACGACGTGGACGTGATCTCGCAGAGCTTCGGCGCCACCGAGAACACCTTCCCGGGCTACGACAAGGGCGACTTCAAGTCGATCGAGAAGCTCCGCTACGCCTTCAAGTACGCGGCCGCCCGGGACGTCACGGTGCTCGGCGCGTCCGGCGACAACGGCGCCACCGACGCGATGGAGAACGGCAGCGACCTGTACCCGTACAAGGTCAACTCCTGGCCGTCCTCGGACCCGCTGGTCACCTCGGTCGGCGGCACCCAGCTGACCCTGGACAACGACGGCAACCGCACCGCCCCGGACAAGGTCTGGCACGACGACTACGGCGCGGCGGGCGGCGGCGTCTCCGGCGTCTTCGAACGCCCCTGGTACCAGACCGCCGTGGCGAACGTGACCGGCAACCACCGCGGCACCCCCGACATCTCGATGAGCGCGGCGGTGGACGGCGCGGCCTGGACGTACGAGTCGTACGACCCGACCCGGGTCGGCTGGCACCTGGTCGGCGGCACCAGCGAGGCGACCCCGGTCTTCTCCGGCGTCGTCGCGCTGGCCGCCCAGCTCGCGGGCCACCGCCTGGGCCAGCTCAACCCCCGCCTGTACGGCCTGGCCCTGCTGCCCTCCCAGCTCAGCGGCATCACCGACGTCACCGCGGGCGACAACTCCTGGGACACCGTGACGGGTTACCAGGCCACCAAGGGCTACGACCTGGCCTCCGGCCTCGGCACCGTCGACGCCGACCGCTTCGTGCGCTCCCTCGCGGGCCGCTGACAGCACGACGGCGCGGCTCCCGGAGACCCCGGGAGCCGCGCCGTCGGCCGTTTCCGACCAGGTCCGGTCAGGTCAGCCCTTGCGGGCCTTGACCTCGCCGGTGAGCTGGGGGAGGACGGTGAAGAGGTCGCCGACGACGCCGTAGTCGACGAGTTCGAAGATGGGGGCTTCGGGGTCCTTGTTGACGGCGACGATAGTCTTGCTGGTCTGCATGCCGGCGCGGTGCTGGATGGCGCCGGAGATGCCGGCGGCGACGTAGAGCTGGGGGGAGACCTGCTTGCCGGTCTGGCCGACCTGGCTGCTGTGGGCGTCGACGGCGGCGCGGGAGGCGCCGACGGCAGCACCGAGGGCGTCGGCGAGGTCCTCGACGACGGAGAAGCCGTCGGCGGCGCCGACGCCGCGGCCGCCGGAGACCACGATGGCGGCCTCGGTCAGCTCGGGGCGG
>NZ_JOGH01000119.1:0-31695 GCF_000721345.1 Kitasatospora sp. NRRL B-11411
CGCCCACCCCCGCGCCGACACCCACCCCGTCCCCGACGCCGTCCCCCAAACCGACGCCGACGCCCACCCCCACGCCCACGCCCAGGCCGGCGCCGACTCCCACTCCGACGCCGCGCCAGGTGCCGCCACCGTCCCCGACGCCCACCCCCGCGCCGACGCCGACGCCCACTCCGACGCCGTCCCCGACGCCTCCGGCGGCCCGCCAGTTCTGGCTGGACGAGGTACCGCTCAACCGGGGCCACCGGGACGCCCGGTCGACGCCGACCATCCGCGGCGGCGGCCAAGTGCTGCAGCGGTCCTCGGCCTGGCTGCACGGCACCCGCTACCAGCACGTGCTGGCGGCCCGGGTGCCGTCCCGGGTGACCGTCGACCTGAACCAGGCCTGCCGGTCCTTCGACGCGGTCGCGGGGCTGGACGACTTCGGCGTCACGTACGGCGAGGTGGTCTTCTCGGTGCAGGGCACCGACGGGGAGGTGCTGTGGAGCTCCCCCGAGCTGTCCGCGGGCGACCGCCCGGTGCCCGTGCACGTCCCGCTCGACGGGCAGTCGTCGATCCGGCTGGTGGTCACTCCGGTCCGCGGCTCGGTCCCGGTGATCGACCTGGCGGACTGGGCGCAGGCCCGGATCACCTGCTGACCCGGGCGGCGGGCGGCCGGCCGGGCCGGGCGGTCAGCCGAGCCGGGCGGTGAGGGCCTGCTGGCCGCGGGCGATCCAGCGCGCCGGCCAGCGCAGCAGCACGAGGAGGGTGAGCGCCCAGCCGGCGGCGTGGACGGCCCAGACGCCCGCCATGGTGGGGCCGCCCCAGGCCTGGTGGTAGTCGGTGTGCAGGTACCAGAGCGGATAGCCGAAGTTGCGGACCGAGTTGAAGACCGCGTAGCCGAGCAGCAGCAGGGCGAACCCGTCCAGCGGGAGGCCGAGCAGCAGGCGGGCCAGTCGGCGGCCGGTGCCCGTCGGACCGGGCTGCAGGCGCTGCGCGGCCGCCCGGCGGCCGGTCAGCTGCAGCGCCAGCGCGGCCAGGCCGGCCGGCAGGGCCAGGCCCGCGCGGAGGGCGGGGGCGGCCGCGGCGGCGGCCCGGCGGGCGGGGGTGGTGGCGGTGCGGCTGGTGGCGGGCACGGTCACGGCCATCTGCGGGCTCCTTCGGCACTGCTCCTGCGTGGACGACCCGTACCTTCCCGGACCGGGGCGGTACGGGTCGTCACACCGGGGAGCTGACCCGCCGTCATACCCGGGTACTACTCGCGCGGTCAGATCGCGCCGGGTACGACCCGCGCGGTCAGATCGCGCAGCTGCCGTCCTCGCAGGTGTCGGCGGCCGGGGCGAGCGGGGTGATCCGCTGGGCGGTCTCGGCCTCGACCTGGCGGAGCACCTGGAGGAAGGTCTCGGCCTCCTGACCGCCCTGGACGGCCCACTTGCCCTCGAAGACGAAGGTGGGGACGGCGGTGACGCCGATCGCGCGGGCCTCGGCGAGGGCGGCGAGCGTCTCGTCCTCGCCCTCGCGGCCGGCCAGGTAGGCGGCGGCGCGGTCGCGGTCGATGCCGGTCTCGGCGGCGAGGTCGGCCAGCGCGTCGGGGTCGCCGACGTTCACGCCCTCGGAGAAGTGGGCCTTGAGCAGGCGCTCCTTGAGGGCGGCCTGGACGGCGGGGCCGTACTCGGTCTCGGCGAGGTGCAGCAGGCGGTGCGCGCGCAGGGTGTTGACCTCGAGCGCGGCGTCGAAGTCGTAGTCGATGCCGACGCTCCTGCCGACCTCGGTGATCCGGGCGTCCATGGCGAGGGACTGCGGCCCGTAGCGCTCGGCGAGCCACTCGCGGTGCGGGCGGGCCTGCTCGGGGGCGTCGGGGACGAGCTGGTAGGGGCGGTAGACCACCTCGACGCCGTCCTTGCCCTCGAACTGCCCGAGCGCCTGCTCGAAGCGCCGCTTGCCGACGTAGCACCAGGGGCAGGCGATGTCCGAGTAGATTTCGACCTTCATGGCGGGCGGGCTCCTGTCCGGCGGTTCGGTGGTCCTGGGCGACCGGGGGCGGCCGTCCGACGGAAGGTGAACGCTCAACCATCCGCGAACATTCCGGTCAGGCCCCCGTCGGCCCCGGTCAGGCCCCTCGGCTTCAGCCACCTCGGACCTCGGCTTCAGGCTCCTCCGGCTTCAGGCCCCCTCCGCGGGCGGTGCGGGGACGACCAGCACCGGGCAGGTGGCGTGGTGCACGGCGGCGGTGCTGACCGAGCCGAGCAGCAGCCGGCCGAAGCCGCCGTTCCCGCGGGTGCCGACGACCAGGGTGTGCCGCCCCTCGGCGGCCTGCAGCAGCACCTCGACGACGTTGCCGAGGACGACGTGCAGGGCGAGCCGGCCGGCGTACGGGCGGGTGCGGGCGGACTGGACGGTGGCGACGGCCCGGCGCAGGCCGTCCGCCATGCTCTCGGTCAGCCGCTCGACGCTCTCCTGGACCAGGTCGGCCATGCCGGGCGGGTAGCCGGTCGGCGAGGGGTTGACCACGGCCAGGACGTACAGCGGGAGGTGGTGCGCCTCGGCCTCGGTCATGGCGCGGTCGAGCGCCCAGAGCGCGGCGTCGGAGCCGTCGCAGCCGGTGAGGACCGAGGCGCCGGGCGGCGGCGCCTCGTACTGCACGGGGAGGGTGGCGGTCATGGCGCGCGCTCCAGGGGCCGGGGTTCCCGACGCTAGCGGGCGGGCGGGCGGCGGCGGTGCAGGCGCACCCCGGGCCGGGTCAGGTTTCCAGGGCGGTGCGGCGGGGGGCGGGCAGGCCGGTCCAGGAGGAGCCGGGGCGGCGGGCGGCCAGGCGGCGCAGCCAGAGTTCGGTGGCGACCAGGTCGGCGAGGGCGGCGAGGGTGCCGGGCGGGACGTGCTGGGCGGGGTCGGTGGCGGCGGCGAGGGTCTTGCGGGCGGCGGGGGCGTCGAGCAGTCCGGCCTCGGCGAGCAGCGGGCGGTCGAACAGGTCGGTGAGGGCGGGGGCGGCGGCGCGCAGGCCGCGGCGGGCCGGTTCGTGCGGGTCGGGGCCGGGGGCGCGGCCCCAGTCGGCGGGCAGGTCGGTGCGGCCGGCGCCGGCCAGCACGGTGGCGAGCAGGGCGTGCCGGGCGCCGGGTTGCAGGCGCAGGTCGTCGGGGAGCAGGCGGGCGGCGCGGACCACCTGGTTGTCCAGGAAGGGGGCGTGCAGGCGCTGGCCGTGCTGTTCGGTGGCGTGCACCAGGGTGCGGTAGTGGGCGGCGTGCCGGTGCAGGGCGAGGCGGGCGCGGCGGGCGCCGGGGGCCTCGGTGGGGGCGCCGTCGCGGGCGGCGGTGCGCAGGTGCTGGGCGAGGGCGGCGAGCGGTTCGTCGGCGAGCAGGTGGGCGGCCGGGCCGGGCCGGTGCCAGGTGAGGTCGGCGGCCAGGGCGCGGCCCATCGTCCGCCCCGGTACGGGTTCCTGACGGAGCGTCAGTTTCAGGGCCAGGTCGTCGAGGGCGTCGGCGTAGCGGGCGCGGGCCAGTCGGCGGGCGGCGCGCAGCACGGTGACGGGGGTGTGCAGGGTGCCGGTGAGGGCGCCGGCGGTGGCGCGGTCGGCGCCGGCCAGGGCGGCGAGCGGGGCGAGCAGGTCGAGGGAGCGGCCGGAGCGGACCAGGTCGGCGAGCCGGGCGGGGTGGCCGTCGAGGACCTGGCGGGCGCCGTGGCCGGTGAGGTGGTCGGCGCCGCCGGCCCGGTGGGCGGCGGCGTACCGGGCGGCGTCCGCCAGGACCGGGCCGGGCTCGTCGGTGAGCGGCCCGGCCAGGGGGTCGGCGAGGTCGGCGTACGGGGCGGCGGGCGGGACGACCAGGTGGCGCAGGCGGGGGGCGTGGACGGCGAGGGCGAGTCCGTCGTGGTCGGCGAGGGTGACGGCGGGGACGGTCTCGGGTTCGGGCGGTTCGGCGCGGCGGGCCCAGGAGCCCTTGACGGCGCCGGTGCGGGCGGCGGGCCGTTCGGGTCCGGTGCCCGCGCCGGGGCCGCCGGGCGGCAGCGGGACGGCGGCGGCGAGCAGGGCGACGGTGGCGGAGGCGGTGCCGTAGGAGAGGTCGACGCCGAGCCGGGGCCGGTCGGCGGGCCCGGTGGCGCGGACCCGGCAGCGGACGGCCTCCAGCAGGGCGCGGGTGAGTTCGCGGACGGCGGGGGCCTCGGCGCCGCCCGGCTCGGCGGGCTGGTCGTCGTACGGGGTGCAGTCGGCGCGCCCGCCGCGGATGCCGAGCGCGTGCCCGGGCGGGACGCGGCGCACGCCCCGGTAGGGGGTGCGGTCGCCGAGCGTCTCGGGGGTCTCGGGGGTGGCGAGCCGGGCGGCCAGGTGGGCGGCGTCGACGGGGGCGCCGACCAGGTCGGCGAGCGGGAGGGCGGCGGTGGCGTAGGCGGTGCCGCCGGCGAACGGGGTGTGGAAGCCGGGCTGGGCGCCGGACAGGTCGGGCAGCAGCACGGTGGAGCGGGTGCCGGTGCGCAGCACGACGGTGTAGCTGCCGGGCCAGTGGGTGAGGTGGCGCAGCGCGCCGCCGCGGGCGGCGGCCAGGCCGTCGGCGATCTCGCGGTCGGTGGCGCCGCAGCGGCCGGCGACGGCGAGGCGCAGGGTGGCGGGGGTGTCCCGGTCGGCGCTGTCGGCGGGGTCGTGCGGGTCGAGGCCGCCGCGGACGGTGGCCGGGCCGCCGGGCCGGAGCACGGCGAGGCG
This sequence comes from Kitasatospora sp. NRRL B-11411, assembly GCF_000721345.1. Classification (NCBI taxonomy): domain Bacteria; kingdom Bacillati; phylum Actinomycetota; class Actinomycetes; order Kitasatosporales; family Streptomycetaceae; genus Kitasatospora; species Kitasatospora sp. NRRL B-11411. The sequence continues at coordinate 4,667 of NZ_JOGH01000119.1, forward strand.
CAGTTCGTCGGGGCGCCAGTCGCCGACCGCCCAGAGCGGGTTGGGGCCGCCCCAGAGCAGGGTGCCGGCGATCGGGCGGACCGCGGCGAGGGTCGGGTCGGCGGCGGTCAGGCCGCTCCAGCCGGTGAGCCACCGCATCGCGCCTCCACCTGTGGTGCTGCGGCGCGCGACGAACCACCGGGCGGACGTACGGGGTTGGCGCGCCGTCAGGAGACATCGTGCCACCGATGGGGCGGGTGAGCGCCGGGCTTGCCGGGAGGAGGGCGCACGGACCGGGCCTCCCCCTCCGGGGCCCGGACCGTGCGGGTCTCGAACTCCCGTCCGGCGCACGGGCGGTGGCGGGGCGCGGCGGTGCGGCGGAGGGACGGGTCCGCCGCGGTCCGGCCGAAGTTGGCCGAAAGCCGTCGCACGGACCGGGAGGGCATCCGCATGCCCTCCCGGACGCGCAGCTGCCCGCGGGGAATTGAGGCAGCGTTTCCCCCGGCCCGCCGGGTCCTCGGCGGCGGGCCGATCCACAGGCTTTAGCGAATCGCCCACCTGCCGCTGCGGCCAGGGAGCACGGGTGGCGCACGCGGGCACGGGACCGGAGCACGGGCGTCCGGCAACTGCCCGCGGGCCCCGCGGCGGGCCTCCGGGCGCCCGCTCCGGACGCGGCGCGTTCCCGCCAACCGGAATGCGGCCTCTTAACCGTCGGAACGCGGGCGACTACGCTAGGTGCAGCAGTCCGGTGACGCACCGCGGTTCGCCGCGGCCCGCCGCCATCCGCGCACGACGTCGCCAGGGGGTGCCACCGCCACCATGACCGTCAGCTCACGAGGGCCGAACGACCGGCTCGGGGCCCTCCTCGCGCTCGCCCAGATCAGCAACGCGGGGCTCGCCCGCCGGGTCAACGACCTGGGCGCGCAACGCGGCCTGACCCTCCGTTACGACAAGACCTCGGTGGCCCGCTGGGTGACCAAGGGCATGGTCCCGCAGCGCCCGGTGCCGCACCTGATCGCCACCGCGCTCGGCAACAAGCTCGGCCGCCCCGTCCCGCTGGAGGAGATCGGCCTCGCCGACTCGCACCCCACGCCCGAACTCGGCCTGGAGTTCCCGCGCGAGGTCCCGGAGGCGGTCCGTTCCGCCACCGAGCTGTGGCGGGTCGACCTGGACCTGCGGCGCGGCCCCGGCGGCGGCCGGTGGAGCGACAGCCTGGCCGGCACCTTCTCGGTCGCCGCGTACGCCACGCCCGTCTCGCGCTGGCTGATCACGCCCGCCGACGGCTCGGTGGCCCGCGAGGCGGTCCCCGACCTGACCGGCTACCGGGTGGGGCACACGGACGCCGCGAAGCTCCGCGAGGCCGCCCAGGAGGCCCGCCGCTGGGACTCCAAGTACGGCGGCGGCGACTGGCGCTCCTCGATGGTCCCGGAGTGCCTGCGGGTCGAGGCCGCCCCGCTGCTGCTCGCCTCGTACAGCGACGCGGTCGGCCGGGCGCTGTTCGGCGCCACCGCCGAACTGACCAGGCTGGCGGGCTGGATGGCGTTCGACACCGGCCAGCACGAGGCCGCCCAGCGCTACTACATCCAGGCCCTGCGGCTGGCCCGCGCCGCCGGGGACGTGCCGCTCGGCGGGTACGTGCTGGCCTCGATGAGCCTGCAGGCCGCCTACCGCTCCTTCCCGGACGAGGCGGTCGACCTCGCCCAGGCCGCCCTGGAGCGCAACCGGGGCCTGGCCACCGCCCGCACCATGAGCTTCTTCCACCTGGTCGAGGCCCGGGCGCACGCCAAGGCCGGAAACGCCGCGGCCTGCGGCGCCGCGCTGGCCGCCGCCGAGACCGCGCTGGACCGCTCCCGCCCCGGCGACCCGGACCCGACCTGGATCGACTTCTTCGCCTACGACCGCCTCGCCGCCGACGCCGCCGAGTGCTTCCGCGACCTGGGCGTCCCGTCCAAGGTCCGGCAGTTCACCCGGGAGGCGCTGGCCCGCCCGACCGAGGGCTACGTCCGCTCGCACGGCCTGCGGCTGGTGGTCTCCGCGATGGCCGAGGCCGAGGCCGGGGACCTGGACGCCGCGGTGGCCGCCGGGGAGCGCGCGGTCGAGGTGGCCGGGCGGATCTCCTCGCACCGCAGCCGCGAGTACATGGTCGAGCTGCTGCGCCGCCTGGAGCCCTACCAGAACGAGCAGCGGGTCAAGGAGCTCACCGAGCGCGCTCGCACGGTCCTGGCCACTTCCTGAACTCCCCTGCCACCCCGGATCGGCCGTGGCACCATCCAGTCGGAGCGGTCTCACACAGCCGAGGGGTGTCCGGGTTGAAGCACGACGTCCAGGTCCTGGTGGTCGGCGGCGGCATCGTCGGCCTGTCCACCGCGTACGCGCTGACCCGCGAGCACCCCGGCACCGGCGTCGCCGTGCTGGAGAAGGAGGACGCGCTCGCCGCCCACCAGACCGGCCGCAACAGCGGGGTGATCCACAGCGGCGTCTACTACCGGCCCGGCTCGCTCAAGGCCCGGTACGCCACCGGCGGGGCCCGCGAGATGGTCGCGTTCTGCCGCGAGCAGGGCATCGCCCACGAGGTCACCGGCAAGCTGATCGTCGCCACCGACCCCGCCGAACTCCCCCGCCTCGCCGCCCTCGCCGAACGCGGCCGGGCCAACGGCATCCCGCTCACCGAACTCGACCCGGCCGGCCTCCGCGCCCACGAGCCCGAGGTCACCGGCATCGCCGGCCTGCACCTGGCCACCACCGGCATCTGCGACTACCCCGCGGTGGCCCGCCGCTACGCCGCCCTGGCGGGCGAGCGCGGGGCCGAACTGCGGCTCGGCACACCGGTCCTGGACATCGCCCGGCGCGCCGACGGCGTCACCGTCACCACCCCGCACGGCGAGATCCGCTGCGCGGTGCTGGTCAACTGCGCCGGACTGCACAGCGACCGGATCGCCCGGCTGGCCGGCGACGACCCGGGGGTGCGGATCGTCCCGTTCCGCGGCGAGTACTACGAACTGGCCGAGGGGCGACGGGAGTTGGTGCGCGGCCTGGTCTACCCCGTCCCCGACCCGGCGTTCCCGTTCCTCGGCGTCCACCTCACCCGGGGCATCCACGGCGACGTCCACGTCGGACCGAACGCGGTGCCCGCGCTGGCCCGCGAGGGCTACGACTGGCGCACCCTGAACGTCCGCGACCTGGCCGAGACCGCGCGCTTCCCCGGCACCTGGACGATCGCCCGCCGGCACTGGCGCTACGAACTCGGCGAGCTGCACCGCTCGCTCTCCAAGCGCGCCTTCACCGCCGCCGTCCGCCGCCTGCTCCCCGCCGTCACCGCCGCCGACCTCGTCCCCGCCACCGCGGGCGTCCGCGCCCAGGCCGTCGCCCGCGACGGCACCCTCCTCGACGACTTCGCCTTCGCCGGCTTCGACCCCGCCGACCCGCGCTCCGCCCGCCGGGTCGTCCACGTCCTCAACGCCCCCTCCCCGGCGGCGACGGCCTCGCTCGGCATCGGCCGCGAGGTCGCCCGCCGGGCGGTGGCGGCGCTGCGGGCGGGCTGAAGGGGCGCCCGACGGAAGCCGGCTCTCGCGGGGCCTCCCTTAGACTGGTGCGATTGTGACCTCCTCCGCCCCCAGCACCCAGTTGTCCGCGTCGGCCCGGCTCTCCGCCGCCCCGGCGGCGTACCCCGCGCCGATGTACCCGCACAAGGCCACCGAGGCCCAGCACCGCGAGCAGCGGATCCGCAGCTTCCAGCCGCGCCGCGGCCGGATGACCAAGGCCCAGGCGGGCGCGCTGGACCGCGGGTGGGAGCGGTTCGGGCTGGCCATCGACGGGACTCCGCTGGACCTGCCGGAGCTGTTCGCGGGCCGTCCGGTGACGCTGGAGATCGGCTTCGGGATGGGTGACACCACGGCCGCGATGGCGGCCGCGGACCCGTCCGCGGGGATCCTCGCGGCGGACGTGCACACCCCGGGCCACGGCAACCTGCTGCAGTTCCTGGAGCGGGACGGCTCGGAGAACGTCCGGCTGGCGGCGGGCGACGCGGTGATCCTGCTGCGCGACATGCTGCCGGACGCCTCGCTGGCCGGTCTGCGGGTGTACTTCCCGGACCCGTGGCCGAAGCCGAAGCACCACAAGCGCCGCCTGGTCCAGGCGTCGTTCCTGGACCTGGTGCTGCCCCGGCTGGCCCCGGGCGCGCTGGTGCACTGCGCGACCGACTGGGAGCCGTACGCGGAGCAGATGCTGGAGGTGCTGGGGGCCTCGCCGGAGCTGGAGAACCTGCACCCGGAGGGCGACGGCTCGGGCTGGCTGGAGCCGGACGAGCACCCGGCGGGCAGCGTGCCCGGGTACGCGCCGCGGCCCGACTGGCGTCCGGTGACCAAGTTCGAGCGGGCCGGCCTGGCCAAGGGCCACGTGGTGCACGACCTGCTGTTCCGCCGCCGCTGAGCCCCGCCGGGCCCGGGCGCCGGGCCCGGGCCCGGGCTCAGGCGGTGGCCTTGCCGGCGGCGACCAGCGCGCCGAGCGCGGTGCGCTGGACGTAGGCCAGCAGCGCGACCGTCACCGTGCTCATCACCAGCGCGAACAGCACGTGCCCGAGGGCGGTGTCGACCGCCGTGCCGAGCAGGCCGAGCACCAGGTGGCTGCCCAGCCGCAGGCCGATCAGGCCGAAGGCCACGTTGCGGGTGCCCTTGCCGCGCCACAGCAGCTTGGCGAGCTTGAGGCGCCGGCGCATCAGGGTCAGCGAGACGCCGATGTTGACGGCGGCCAGCACGACCAGCGCGGGCCAGGCCGAGGGGGCGGCCCGCAGCAGGTCGAAGGCCCCGGCCAGGACGCCCTCGAAGCCGAAGAACCAGACCGGCAGCCGCATCTCCGCGACGCTCGGCCGCTCGTCGGCCGACCCCGCGGCCGGCTCCACGACCGGCTCCACGACCGCGACGGTCGCTGCGGCGGGCGCCGCGAAGGTGCTGGTGGCGGCCGTCCCGAAGCCGATGCTGCCCATGGTGTCTCCCCCGTGTCGTCCCCGGCCGCCCGGTCGTCCCCCGGCGGTGTCACCACTGTGCCCGCCGGGACCGGTCGCGGCCCAGGACCTGCCGTCACCGGACCGGCATGACGGATGTCACGGGCCCGGCCGGGTGCGGTGGGCGGCATTCCGTTCTGCTGACGATCAGTCACCCTGCGAGTACGGATTGTTCCGACCACTCCCCCCGGGGCGGGGGCTTCGCCTACGCTGCTGCAGGTGAGCAGTCCGCCCAGCGGCGCGCCTTCCCCCGGGCCGCCCGTAGGGGCCGCCGCCCTGGCCGCCGATTCCCCGACGCCCCCCACCGGATTTCGGTCGCTCCCGGATCCGAGCGCGCGCCGGTCCGGCGGCCTGCTCCCGGAGCGGCCGCCGCGGCCGGTGCTGAGCGGGCGGATCCCCGGGCAGCAGGGCGGCCGCCGGGTCGCGGGCGCCGCGGCGGTGTCGCTGTGGCGCCGGGTGTGGCCGTTCCGCCGGCCGGCGCTCTCCTCGGCGGCGCTGGCCCTGGGCCTGGCGGGTTCGGGGGTGCTGATCCTGCGCCTGGTGCAGCGGCAGACCGGGACGACCGGCCTGCTGGTCGGGCTGGGCCTGGCGCTGCTGCCGCTGCCGTTCGTGCTGGGGGCGCTGGCCTGGCTGAACCAGACCGCCCGGGTCCCGCTGCGGCACCTGCTGTTCTGCCTGGCCTGGGGGGCGTGCGCGGCGACCACGATGGCGATCCTGGCGAACGGGTGGGCGAGCGACTTCCTGATCGCCCACCAGGGGGTGCGCGGGGAGACGCTGGGCGCGGAGTTCGCCACCCCGCTGATCGAGGAACTGGCGAAGGGCGCGGCCCTGCTGGTCCTGCTGCTGCCGCTGCGGCGGCGGCACCGCTGCGAGCAGGACCGCCCGTGCGGCCGCCTGCGCCGCCTGCTGTGGCACCGGCCCGGCCGCCCCGCGCACTTCCGCCCGGCCCCGGCGGGCCGCCAGCGGGCCCGCTCCTCCCCGCGCACCCTGGCGGCGGGGACGGTGCTGGGCGGGGTGACGGCCTGCGGCTTCGCCTTCACCGAGAACGCGCTGTACCTGGGGCGGGCCTTCACCGCGGACCGGCAGGCCCGGCTGGACGCGATCGGCCAGGGCGAGGCGCCGAGCCTGCGGGACTTCGACGGCACGGTGCACACCTTCGTCCTGCGGGCCCTGCTCTCCCCGTTCGCGCACCCGCTGTTCACCGCGCTGACCGGCCTGGGCCTGGCCGTCACCCTGACCACCGGCCGCCGCTGGCTGGCCCGCCTGGGCGCCCCGCTGGGCGCCCTGCTGGCGATGGGCCTGCACGGGGCGTGGAACGCCGCCGCCGGGCTGGGCACCGACGGCTTCCTGCTGGTGTACGGGCTGGTGATGGTCCCCTGCTTCGCCGCCCTGGTCAGCTTCTCGGTCTGGGCGCAGACCCGCCGCACCCGGCAGCCGTCCGGCCCGGACTGACCCGGGTCGACCCGGGCCGACCCGGCCGCGAGCTGCCCGGACGCCCCGGCGGGAAACGGATTTCCCTTTCCCGCGGGCCTCACGTAGAGTCGTGTTCACCGACGCGGGGTGGAGCAGCTCGGTAGCTCGCTGGGCTCATAACCCAGAGGTCGCAGGTTCAAATCCTGTCCCCGCTACTCAGTAGCACGAAGTTCACCGACGCGGGGTGGAGCAGCTCGGTAGCTCGCTGGGCTCATAACCCAGAGGTCGCAGGTTCAAATCCTGTCCCCGCTACTCAGTAGCACGAAGCCGGACGGAACCCGGACGGAACGGGGTCGAATAAATCCGTTGCCTCCCCCGGCGGGCGGTGCCTATGGTGGCGGCACACTGAAAGGAGGTGATCCTGAGTTGAGTTCCTTCAGGATGCGTGAGGTGGCTGCTCGCTAGAGCCGCCCCTGCCTGTGCAGCGGTGAGGCCGTTCCGGTCTCCGGCTCAGGCTAATTCCCAGCAGTCACCCGGCCCGTGGGCTCACCGGTACATCCCCGGTGCCTCGGTCGCCGTCCCCCAGGGGGGCGGCCCGAGGAGCAGCCCACGGGCCGTCTGCGTTCCCGGGGGCGGTGGGGCGGCGCCGGGGCGGGAAGCCGTGGCGGCGGGCCAGTGCGGTGACGGCGAGGACGGGGAGCAGCAGGGCGAGGGCGGACCAGGGCAGGGTGCCCGGGCCGTGCAGGTCGAGCAGCAGTCCGCCGGTGGCGCCGCCGAGGCCCATCGCGGTGTTCCAGGTGGCGACCAGCAGGGTCTGGCCGGGTTCGCCGCCGGCGTCGGCCACCGCGGTCTGGAACAGCGGGGCGACACTGCCCCAGCCGAGGCCCCAGAGTCCGGCGGCGAGCAGCAGCGGGGGTGCGGGCAGCAGCAGGAGGACGGCGGCGGTGAGAAACGCGGCGGTGGCGGCGAGCGTGAGGTGCCGCAGCCGCCGGTCGATCAGCGTGCCGGTGGCGGCGAGTCCGGCGACGGCGGCGAGTCCGAGGACGAGCAGCAGCAGGTCGCGGCGGCCGCCCGCGCCGTAGTGGTCGAGCAGGGCGGCGACGTAGGTGTAGAGCACGTTGTGGGCGAGGACGTACGCGGCGGTGACGAACAGCACCGGCCGCACGCCGGGCCGGCGCAGCGCGGTGCGGACGGGGGCGGGGCGGCCGGGGTGGCCGGGGGCGTCGGGGACGGCGAGGGCGATCCACAGCAGCAGGGCGGCGGCGAGGGCGGCGACCAGCGCGAAGGTGGGGCGCCAGCCGAGCAGCCGGCCGGACCAGGTGCCGAGCGGGATGCCGAGGGAGAGGGCGAGCGGGACGCCGACGCCGGTGACGGCGATCGCCCGGCCGTGCAGGGCGGGCGGGGTCAACCGGCGGGCGTAGCCGACGAGTTCGGACCAGATCGCGGCGACGGCGACCCCGGCGGCGATCCGGACGGCCATGGTGAGCGGGTAGGACGGGGAGAGCGCGGTGACGGCGTCGGCCAGCAGCAGCACGGCGACGGCGGCCAGCACCAGGCGCTTGCGGGGCCAGTGGGCGGTGGCCCGGGCCAGCGGGATCGCGGACAGGCCGGTGGCCAGCGCGTAGCCGGTCAGCGACTGGCCCATCGCGGCCTCGCCGACCCGCAGGTCGCGGGCCATCTCGGGGAGGACGCCGGCGGGCAGCGCCTCGGTGACGATGCCGAGGAAGGCCGCGGTGGCGAGGGCGAGCAGCGGGGACCAGCGCAGCCGGGGTCCGGGTGGGGTGGTTGCCATGCGGGTATGGTCGAACCCTCACACCGGTGTGAGAGTCAAGTCCTTCCGGCGGACGGCGAACGGCCAACGGCGGACGGCAGGCAGCGGGAGGGCGCGGTGCGGATCGGCGAGCTGGCGGGCCGGACGGGGGTGGCGCCCCGGCTGCTGCGCTACTACGAGGAGCAGGGGCTGCTGAAGCCGGAGCGGTCGGCGAACGGCTACCGGGAGTACGGGGAGCCGCTGGTGGAGCGGGTCCGGCAGATCCGTTCGCTGCTGGCCTCGGGCCTGTCCACCCGGACCATCCGGACCGTGCTGCCCTGCCTGGCGGACGGCCAGTTCCACGTCCGGGACGCGGCGCCGGAGACGCTGGCGGCGCTGGAGCACGAGTACCGGCAGCTGGTGGAGCGGGCGGAGTGCCTGTCCCGCAGCCGGGACGCGGTGGGGGCCTACCTGGGTGCGGTGCGCTCGCTGCGGGCGGCCGGGCGGTAGGTGCCGGGGCGAGGCGGGCGGGCGGGGCGCAGGGTCAGGACGCGGGTGGTCGGGCCGGTGCGCAGGACGCGGCTGGCGATCCGGTGGTGGCGCAGGGCGGCGCGCAGTTCGGTCAGGTGCGGGCAGTGGCGGCCGCGTTCGTCGTGCAGCGGCAGGACCCGGACCTCGCCGTCGGGGGCGGTGACCCGGACGAGTTCGCGCAGGGCGCGGAGCTGCTCGGCGGGGCCGAAGACGGCCGGGTAGGCGAACAGCAGGTAGGAGCTGAGGGTGAGGGCGAAGGTGCCGTCGGCGAACGGGAGCCGGGGCAGGGCGGCGGCCACGTAGCGGTCGGGGTGGGCGGTGGCGTCGGCGGTGAACAGCCCGCGGGCGCGGTCCCAGCTGCGCAGGTACTTCTCGGGGCGGCGGTGGCGGTCGGCGGGCAGGTGGCGGCGGGGGTCGCGGTGGATCGCGGCGGCCATGGCCGCCCGGCCGTCGGCGGCGAGCGCGGCGAGGCGGTGCGGGCCGAGCGCGTAGCCCGGGTCGGCGGCGACCACCTCGCAGCCGAGCCCGCGGGCCTCGGCGGCGAGCGCGGCGGCCCCGCCCGGGCAGTCCAGGACGGGGCCGGGCAGGCGGCCCAGGGCGGCGCGGGTGAGGCCGAAGCAGGCGCAGTACTCGTCCAGCGGCCGGGAGGTGACCAGGACCGGCGGGCCGTCCCCGGGCCGGGGCTGGGTGGTCGGGCGCATGCGGGCCTCCGGGCGTTCGGCGGGCCCGGGGTGCGGCCCGGGCCCGTGGTCATCCGACCACGGGCCCGGGGGTGTCGCACGTCCGGTCGGCGGCGGGTGCCCGGCCGCGGGGAGGGTCAGTCGTCGGCGGAGAGCAGGGCCCGGGCGGCGAACCGGTTGATGCCGTTGAGGCCGCGGACCAGCTGCGGGGTGAGGAAGAGGATGACCAGGCCGAGCGCGCAGACGCCGGCGATCTGCCAGGGCGAGGTCAGCTCGTAGACGTGCTGGACGCCGTTCGAGTCGCGCCAGTCGGCGACCCGGTAGCCGCCCCAGGAGGTGTAGTGGCGGAACACCCACTGGTAGACCGGGAACAGGGCGAGCGCCCAGCCCAGGCAGAAGAAGGTGATCGAGAGCGTGAAGCTGAGGATCGCCCAGGGGAGCATGGCGAACTGGTGCAGCACGGCCTTCCAGCCGGGCGGGTCGGCGAGCCGGGCGGTGATCCGGCCCCAGACGCCCTCGCGGCGGACCACGACCGCCGGCGGGGCGGGCAGTTCCTCGCCGAGCAGGGTGCGGATCCGCAGCCGCTCGGCGGCGCCGAGGCCGCGGGCGACGGCCAGCAGCAGGGCGAGGACGGGCAGGCCGAGCATGGTGAGCGAGAGGCCGAGGCCGGCGCAGAACAGCGGGACGACCAGGGAGAAGCCGAGCACCGCCATCGGCAGCCCGCTGAGCGCGTAGCCGAACTGCCGGAAGGTGTGCCGGGAGAACGGGGCGCGCCAGAACCCGGGCTGGTCGAGGGGGCCGACGGAGCGGTCGGTGGCGGGGTACGCAGCGGTGGACATCCGCGGTCCTTCGGTCGTCGGGCGGCCCCGTCGGTCGGCGGGGCCGGGCACGTGCTCCAATCTGCCGCAGCGGCCCGGACCGGGGTAATGACGCCTGCTGCCGAATCCGTGGTGGGGTTAACCCCCCGTCCCGCCCTGCGGGCCGGGCCACCCCGGGCCGGACCACGGCGGGCCGGGCCACTCGGGGGCGAGCAGCGCGTACTGCAGCGCGTCGTGCCACCGGCCGTCCCGGTGGGAGTCGGCCCGGACCCGGCCCTCGTACTGGAACCCGGCCCGTTCCAGCACCCGGACCGCGGCGGTGTTGGCGGGGTCGCAGCGGGCCGCCAGCCGGTACAGGCCCAGCGTCCCGAAGCCGAGCGCGCACAGCAGCGCGGTGGCCTCGGCCGCGTAGCCGCGGCCCCAGGTGTCGCGGCGCAGCACGCAGCCCAGCTGGGCGGCGTGCCCGTCCTCGCGGGTGAGCGCGGCCTGGCCGACCGGGTCGCCCGCCGGGTCGTCGACGGCCAGCCGGTAGTGCGTCCGGGGCTCCTCCTCGGCGGCCTCCAGGTACAGCTCCAGCTGGTCGGCGCAGTCCTCGAAGTCCCGTGGCCCGAACGGGAGGTGGCGGACGGTCTCGGGGTCGCCGTGCACGGCGTGCAGGGCGGCGGCCTCCTCCGGGGTGTGCCGGTACTCGCGCAGGGTGAGCCGGGGGCCGCGCAGCCGGAGGGTTTCCATGCCGGCCGACCCTACCCGGCGGCCGTCCGGGGACCGGCTACCGTACCGGGGTGGACGACGACGACCTGCACCTGCTGCCCCGTACCCGTGCCGCCGACCTGCTGGACTGGGCGGCCGAGGCGGGGCTCGACCCCGTCCCCGAACCGGCGGTGCGGACGGTCCTGACCCTGCTGGAGCTGGGCGGGGCCCGGCTGCACGACGGCATGCCGGAGCTCACCTCCCCCGTGCTGGAGCACCTGCTCTACGAGCAGCTCCACCTGTACGTGCAGCCGGACGGCGACCCGGCGGCCTACCCGGCGGCGGTGCGGCTGCTGATCGAGTGGCAGCGGGCGGCCCGGCGGCTGAACGCCAAGCGGGCGGAGAAGCTCCGCGCGGAGGCCGACTGGCAGGGCGAGGTGCTGCTCTCGCTGCTGCGCCGCGCCGACCTGGTGACCTGGCCCCGGCTGTACGCGCTGCTGCTGCGCGCGGACGGGGTGCCGACCGACGACCCGGGCCCGGTCCGGGAGTGGCTGGCGGCGTTCCGCGAACGGCCCGAGCCGGAGCGGTTCGCGGCCTTCGACCAGGTGCCGGGCCTGGACGGGGACGGCCACTGGGACCAGCCCGGGCGGCCGCTGCTGATCGGCGTCTCCACCGACGGGGCGCGGCGGCTGCTGGAGCAGGGCCTGATGCGGCGCAGCTACCGCAACCTGGCCGAGCTGAACGCTCTCGGGCTGCCGATGCCGGCCGAACTCGCCGGCGCGTTCGAGGAGTTCGAGGAGGCGGTGGCGCAGGCCGCGATCGACCTGTGCGGCGAGTGGACCGTCCCGGGGCTGCCGCGGCTGCTGCTGGAGGAGTTCCCGGAGCTGGCCCCCGAGGAGTACTGAGGGCCCGGGGGCGGTCCCGCCGGTCAGGTGGCGGCGGGGGCGTTCCAGCCGGCCAGCAGGCGCAGGGCGTCGGCGGTGGGGGAGGCGGGTTCCACGGAGTAGACGCACAGCGTCTGGTCCGGATCGCCGGGGGCCTGGAAGGACTCGTAGGAGAAGTGCAGGTCGCCCACCAGCGGGTGGACGTAGTGCTTGGCGCCGTGGGTGCGGCGAAGCACCCGGTGGTCGTTCCACCAGGTGGTGAACTCCGGGCAGCGCAGGGTGAGTTCGCCGATCAGCTCGGCGAGCCTGCGGTCGTCGGGGTGGCGGCCGGCCTCCAGCCGGAGCATGGCCACGGTCTCGGCGGCGATCGTCGCCCAGTCGCCGACCCGTTCGCGGGCCTGCGGGTCGAGCAGGTAGTAGCGGGCCATGTTCCGGCGGGTGGCCGGGAGCGCGTCGAAGTCGGTGAGGACCTCCCGGGCGAGGCGGTTGGCGGCCAGGACGTCGGTGCGCCGGCCGAGGACGAACGCCGGGACGTGCGCCAGGGTCTCCAGCATCAGGTGCAGCCCCGGCCTGACCCGCTGCGGCCGTTCCGGGGCGCGGCGGGCCGCGTGCTCGGCGGGGAGCAGCAGGTCGGCCAGGTGCTCGCGCTCGGAGGGGTCGAGCCGCAGGGCGCGGGCCAGCGCCTGGACCACCTCGGTGGACGGGCGCCCGGCCCGGCCCTGTTCGAGGCGGGTGTAGTACTCGGTGCTGACGCCGGCCAGCCGGGCCACCTCGTCGCGGCGCAGACCGGGCACCCGCCGCACCCGGCCGTCCGCGGGCAGCCCGGTCAGCTCCGGGGCGATCGCGGCGCGCCGGGTGCGGAGGAAGTCGGCGATTTCCCTGCTGCGTTCCATGGACCAAGTGTGCGGGCTGCGGGGGTGCGTCGGCGGGCCGTGGGTGGCCCTGGCGGTACCAGTCGGCGCAGGGTCCGCCCGGGGCCGTCCGCGGGGCCGCCGGGCTGGTCTGCTGGAACTGCGGCCGGAGCCTCCGGTGCCGCAACTCCCGTGTCCTGCAAGGAAGGTCCACCATGTCCACGCTCACCTCCCTGCCCCTGGCCGGCCGCACCGCCGTGATCACCGGCGCCTCCAGCGGCATCGGCGAGGCCACCGCCGAGGAGCTCGCCGGGCTCGGTGCCCGGGTCGTCGTCCTGGCCCGCCGCGCCGAGCGGCTGGCCGCGCTGGCCGACCGGATCGAGCGGGCCGGCGGGTCCGCCCTGGCGATCGCCGCGGACGTCACCGACCGGGCCGCGGTGCGGGCGGCCGCCGACCGGGTCGCCGCCGAACTGGGCGGCGCGGACCTGCTGTTCAACAACGCCGGGGTGATGCTCCCGGCGCCGGTCGAGGAGGTGGCCGTGGACCAATGGCAGCGGCAGATCGACCTCAACGTCTCCGGGCTGATGAACGTCATCGGCGCGTTCACCCCGCAGCTGGTCGCGGCCGCGGCCGAGCGCGGCGTCGCCGACCTGGTCAACACCTCGTCGATCGCGGCGCAGAACATCTTCCCGACCTTCGCCGTCTACTCCGCGACCAAGGCCTACGTCACCCACCTCTCGCGCCACCTGCGGGCCGAGCTGGGCGCGAAGCACGTCCGGGTCTCGACGATCGAGCCCGGCATCGTCGGGACGGAGCTCCAGGACCACGTCACCGACCGGGGCGCGCTCGACTGGCTGGCCGGTTCCAGGGAGACGGTGGAGTGGCTCGTTCCCGGCGACATCGCCAGGACGGTCGGGTTCCTGGCCGCCCTGCCGCCGCGCGTCAACCTCCAGCAGGTCACCGTCATGCCGACCGGCCAGGCGAGCTGAGGACGGCCCCTACGGCTGGAGGCCGAGCTGCCGGAGCCAGGGCAGCGGGTCGACGGGGGCGGCGCCGTCGGGGCGGACCTCGAGGTGCAGGTGCGGGCCGGTGACGTTGCCGGTGGCGCCGACCGCGCCGAGGACGGTGCCGGGGGCGACCGGGCCGGAGGCGGTGGCGATCCGGGAGAGGTGGCAGTACCAGAGCTCGGTGCCGTCGGGGAGGGTCTGGATGACCCGGTAGCCGTAGGCGCCGGACCAGCCGGCCGAGGTGACGGTGCCGCCGGTGACGGCGGTGACGGGGGTGCCGGTGCGGGCGGCGAAGTCCAGGCCGGTGTGCAGGTGGGCCCAGTGCTCCCCGGCCTGGGCGAACGGCGCGGTCAGCCGGTACCCGGCCACCGGCAGGGCGGGCGCGGACCGGTCGGCCTCGGCCTCGGCCTGCCGCTCGGCGTGCTTGGCCTGGGCCTCCTGCGCGGCGGCGACCCGGGCCGACTCTTCGACCGCGGTGCGCTGCCCGTCGGCCTGCTGCAGGATGCGGGCGGCCAGGGCGAGGCCGGGGTCGGCGGCGAGCAGGCCGTCGGAGGCTTCGTCGGCGGCGGTGACGGGGGCCGGGGCCGGCGCGGCGGCGGCCTGGGCGGGGGCGGCGGCGAGGCCGGTGGCGCCGAGGGCGGCGGTCATCGCGGTGACGCCCAGCAGGGGCGCGCCGGTCCGGGTCTGACGGGGCAGCCGGTGCCGGACGGCCTCGGTCCCGACCGGGTGGTCGAGGAGCTGGGTGCCGGTGCTCTCGGTGTGGGTCGACGCCACGGGGGCGCGCTCCTTCCTTCCCTGCCGCCGACCGGGTTAGCTGACGGGTTCGGAGGTGGAAGGTCTCCTACGGTCGGGCCCAGGGCCGTTCCGATTCACCCCGGTGGAACGTGGTTCCCCGGCTCCTGGACCGGCCCCGGGGGGCAGGTCCGGATGGATTAGGCGTGGCGCACGGTGCCGCATGGTTACGGCGTTGCCGACCGCGCTGCGTTATCAAACGTTAATCCTATGGACCCCATGATTCCAAGCGCCTACCGAGGTGCAGTGAAACTTTCCTGACGCCCTATGGGCGATTTGTGACGGTTCGCCAAGGTGCTCGGTTTCGGACATGACGGACCGTGACGGGGCGGTTGAGTATCCGTACTCACGACCTCCTCCCGCCCCGGCGGGACCCTGGGCGCATGACCGCATCCGTGCCGCACCGCACCACCTCCGCCTACTACCTGCAGGCCGTCGCCTCCTTCGGGTTCGCCACCGCCGCGCTCGCCCTCGGGATCGCGTACCTCCCGGTCAGCGCCTGGATGCGCGCCTTCCTCGGGGTCGGGCTGCTGTACGTGATCACCTCCGCGTTCACGCTGGCCAAGGTGGTCCGCGACCGCCAGGACGAGGGCGCGATCACCAGCCGGGTCGACCAGGCCCGGCTGGAGAAGCTGCTCGCCGAGCACGACCCGTTCAAGGTGGACGGGATCTGAGGGCGGGGGGCGGTGGCGGGAACCGGGGCCGGGGCGAGGGGTTGACGGCTAAGGCTATTAGCCTTAGCTTTATGGCTATCGGCAGCAGCCGGGCCCGGAGAGCCCGGAGCGCCGGACGCCCGCCAGGAGGCCCGCGATGAACAGCACCCTCGGCACCACCACCCGGTACCTCGACGTCACCGGCGGCCGGATCGCCTACGACGACGCCCCCGGCTCCGGCGTCCCGGTCGTCCTGCTGCCCGGCATGCTCGACAAGCGCGCCGTCTACCGCCACCTCGCCCCGCTGCTGAGCGCCGCCGGGCACCGGGTGGTCACCATGGACCTGCGCGGCATGGGCGAGTCCTCGACCGGCTTCACCGACCACACCCCGGCCGCGATCGCCGAGGACCTGGCGGCCCTGCTGGCCCACCTGGACCTGCGCGGCGCCGTCCTGGTCGGCAGCTCGTACACCGGCGCCACCGTGGTCCGGGCCGCCGCGCTCGCCCCCGAGCGCACCGGCGGCGTGGTGCTGATCGACGCGTTCATCGAGAACCTGCCGCTGAACGGCTTCCAGAAGGCGCTGTTCGGCCTGGCCGCCCCGCTGGTCACCGCGTTCCCCGGCCTGTGGGGCACGATGCAGAAGTTCTACTACCCGGCCGGCAGCAGGCCCGCCGACTTCGAGGACTACCGGGCCGGGCTGGCCGCGATGCTCCGCGAGCCCGCCCGCAAGGCGGCGCTGCGCGGCTACCTGAAGGGCGACTCGGCGCCGGTCGGCTGGTGCGCGGCCGTCGACGTGCCCGCGCTGGTGCTGATGGGCGACCGGGACCCGGACTTCCCGAAGCCGGAGCTGGTCGCGGACCGGCAGGCCGCCGCGCTGCGCGGCCGCAAGGTGATGATCGGGGGCGCCGGCCACTACCCGATGGCCGGTCACCCGCAGGCCGTCGCCGACGCCCTGCTGCCCTTCCTGGCCGAGCTGCCCGGCACCGGCGGGAGCGCCCGCTGATGCCCCGCGCCGGACTCTCCACCGCCGCCGTGGTGGACCACGCCCTCGAACTGATCGACGAGCGCGGCGCCGAGGCGCTCACCCTGGCCGCGGTCGCCGCCAGGGCGGGCGTCGCCACCCCCTCGCTGTACAAGCACGTCGCCGGGGGCCTGCCCGAGCTGCGCCGGCTGGTCGCCGTCCGCACCACCGGGGAGCTGGCCGACCACCTGGCCGCCGCCGTCCTCGGCCGCTCCCGGGACGGGGCGGTGCGCGCCCTGCTCGCCGCGTACGCCGGGTACGCGCTGAGCCACCCCCTCCGGTACGCGGCGCTGCCGCAGGTGCCGGACCCGGATCCGGGCCCGGAGCTGACCGCGGCGGCCGAGCGGCTGGTGGGCGTGCTGTTCGCGGTGCTGCGCGGCTACGGGCTGGCGGGCTCGGAGGCGGTGCACGCGGTGCGGACGCTGCGCGCCGCGGCCCACGGATACGCCTCGTTGACCACGGCGGGGGCGTTCCAGCTCGCCGAGGGGACGGACGTCACGCTGGAGCGGCTGACCGGGGTGCTGGTCGAGGGCCTGGCCAACTGGCCCGGCGCGGAAGGCGCGTGACCTCCGGGGCGCTGCCGCGTTCTCCACGGTATGAAGAAGCGCAGCCTGCTCGCCTTTGCCTCGCTCGCCGTCGGGGTGGTCGCCTCCCTCGCCGCCCCCAGCGCGCACGCCGCGCCGGAGCACCGCACCGGTCCCGGCCCGCTGAAGGACGCCGTCTCCGCCCCGGACCTGCCGGTGGAGCAGGACTCCGCGCGGGCCGCCGCGGAGCAGACCGGGCCCTGAGCCCCGCGGGGACGCCGACCAGGGTGGGAACGCGCCGGTGGCGCGCCGTCCACACCTTTTCGCAACCTGTCCCCCACCATTCCGACACCGCCGGTGCGTAACACTGTCCTTCGGTCGGGAAGTCATACCGCGTGGAGACCTTCCACGGGTGTGGCCGACAAGCACGGAGGATCAGGACATGCCGCAGGCGACTCAGCACATCGAGCCCGGCACGGGGCTGATCCCCGCTCCCCGGACGGCGCCGGACGGCGCCCCGGGTGCCGCGCGGCCGGCGGCCGCCCCGCCGCGGGAGGGCTGGGGCAGCGCGCTGCGGCGCGGGATCGCGGTGGCGCGCGGGCTGCGCTCGCTGCGGCCGGTCGCCGCGGGCCCGCAGCGCGGGTACGGCGAGGTCGACGGCCAGTGAGGCCCCCGGGCCGGGTGTCGGAAATGACCGCGTTGCCCGACGTGTCGTGAAAGCGGCCGGTTGCCCGGTGCGTCCATAAGATGGTCAGCACTGGCACGTCGACCGGAAGGGCCGGGCGCCTCCCATGGACCAGGACCGGAACTCCCCGCGCCGCGCCAGCCGTTCCGAGCTGCGGTGCGTGCGGGCGCTGCTCCGGGCGTCGAGCGCGGCGGAACTGCTGGCGGCGCTGCTGGCCGAGGGCCCGGCCTGGATCACCGGCGAGGGCTCGGCGCTGTACCTGCTGGACGGCGGCGGGATGCTGCGGCTGACCGCCTCGCACGAGCTGCCCGAGTGGGCGCACCGCAAGTACGGGGTGGTCGACCCGGCGAGCGGGCTGCCCGCGGCACTGGCGCTGCAGCGGCGGGAGCCGGTGCTGCTGAGTCCGCAGCAGACCAGCGCGGACTACCCGAACACGGCGGCGGGCCTGGGCACCGGCCTGGTCGCGCTGGCGGTGCTGCCGCTGGTGGTGGACGGGGACCCGGTGGGTTCGCTGGCGCTCGCGCTGGCCCACCGCGGGGCCGTCCCACGGCGGGACGTGGAGCTGCTGGAGACCTTCGCCGACGTGGTCGCGCACCGGCTCGCGCACCTGCTGGACCACGTGCACGCGGCCGACCCCGCCTCGGACGGTCTGCGTACCGAACTGCCTTCCCCGGACGGCGAGTTGCTGTCGCTGGCGGTGCGCTCGGCGGGGGTCGGGGCGTTCGAGCGGGACCTGGTCACCGGCGAGACGCTGTGGGACGCGCAGGCGTACCGGCTGGTGGGCCTGCCGCCGCCGGGGGCGACCGGGCGGGCGCCGGACCTGGCGGACGTGGTGCACCCGGAGGACCTGCCGGACGTGCAGGCCGCGCTGGCGGACGCGCTGGCGGTCGGCGGCCCGTACCGGATCTCGTACCGGGTGGTGCGGCCGGACGGGACGGCCTGGCAGGTGGACGAGGCCGGCGAGGTGATGCTGGACGTGCACCGGCGGCCGGTGCGGACGGCGGGGCTGCTGACCGGGCGGGAGTGGCGGCCGGGTCCGGCGGGCGGCCTCGCGGCGGCCGCGGCGGCGGGGGCCCGCTCGACCCTGCTGCTGGCGCTGACCAGGGCGCTGTCCCGGGCGGTGACGGTGCGCGAGGTGACCGCGGCGCTGACCGACGTGGCCCGGCCGGCACTGGGCGCGGCCGGCGTGGTGCTGGACCTGGTGGACGAGGGCCGGCTGATGCCGGTGTCGCCCGCGCTGTTCGGCGGCCCGCACCGGGCGGAGCTGAACCGGCTGCACGACCTGGCGGGCGGGGTGATGGAGCACGTGCTGGCCCGGGCCACCCCGCTGTTCAGCGAGCCGGGCGGGCCGGGGCGGGGCCCGGGGGCGCCGGCCGCCTGGACGGTGCTGCCGCTGGTGGCCTCCGGGCGGCAGGTCGGCTCCTGCCTGATCACCTTCGCCACCGAGCGGTCCTTCAGCCGCGAGGACCGCACCATGTACTCGGCGTTCGCGGGCATCCTGGCGCAGTCGCTGGAGCGGGCCCGGCTGTACGACGTGCACCACGAGCGGGCCAGCGAGCTGCAGCGGGCGATGCTGCCGCGCTCGCTGCCGGTGCTGCCGGGGATCGCCTCGGCGGCGCGCTACCTGCCGTCCACCGAGGGGATGCAGATCGGCGGCGACTGGTACGACCTGCTGCGGCTGCCGGACGGCCTGGTCGGGCTGGTGATCGGCGACGTGCAGGGCCACAACGCGGAGGCCACCGCGGTGATGGGGCAGCTGCGTTCGGGCCTGTGGGCGTACGCGACGGACGGCAACGACCCGGCGGCGGCGCTGGAGCGGACCAGCCGGCTGCTGGCCGAGATGGAGACCGAGCTGTTCGCCACCTGCCTGTACGTGGTGCTGGACCCGGCGAGCGGGCTGCTGCGGGCGGCCCGGGCCGGGCACCCGCCGCCGGTGCGGATCGGGGCGGGCGGGGCGGCCGAGCTGGAGCTGCCGGGCGGCCCGCCGCTGGGGGTGCTGCCGGATGTGCGCTACCCGCCCGCGGAGGCCCGGCTGGAGCCGGGCGAGACGCTGCTGGCCTACACGGACGGGCTGGTGGAGGTCCGGGACGAGGACTACGACGAGTCGGTGCAGCGGATGCTGGGCGGGCTGGAGCTGTGGACGGCGGAGGCCGGCGGGGCCCGGCGGCTGGGACGGCCGGAGGCGCTGGAGCGGCTGGCCGACCTGCTGACGCTGAACGTGACGGAGCGCGAAGTCCGGCAGGACGACGTGGCGTTGCTGCTGCTTCACCGGATCTCTACCTGAGCTCCGGCCCGTCCCGCCCGGCTTGTCCGAAATTGACGGAATCTGAACAGCCGAAG
Organism: Kitasatospora sp. NRRL B-11411; assembly: GCF_000721345.1. NCBI lineage: Bacteria > Bacillati > Actinomycetota > Actinomycetes > Kitasatosporales > Streptomycetaceae > Kitasatospora > Kitasatospora sp. NRRL B-11411. The sequence goes on from NZ_JOGH01000119.1 coordinate 24,284, forward strand.
TTGGAACCGTTCATACGCAAGTAGTAACACCACCATAAACTCCGCGTGTGACGACCACTCAATGGTGCCTGGCAGCAACCGCCTTGCTCGCCCTCTCCAGCCTCGCGGCCGCTGCCCGCTCCCGTGCCGTCACCCGGGCGCTGCGCTCCCGGCTCGCCCGGAGCGAGGGCGAACTCGCGGACGTCCGGGCGCAGTTGGCCGCCGAACTGGCCGACCGCCGGGCCGGGGCCGAGGCCGCCCTGCAGGAGCAGGAGATGAACGCGGCGACCCGCCGGGCCTTCCTCAACGTGGCCCGCCGGATCCTGGTGATGGCGCACGACCAGCAGGCCGGGCTGGACGAGATGGAGCGCACCCACGACGACCCGGTGCTGCTCGACGGCCTGCTGCGGGCCGACCACGCCGCCGCCCAGCAGGCCCGCCTGGCCCAGACCCTGGCCGTGCTCTGCGGCTCCCGGGCCGGCCGGACCTGGCCCGAGCCCGTCCCGCTGGAGGACGTGGTGCGCGGCGCCCAGGGCCGGATCCTGCCGTTCCAGCGGGTGGTCGTGCACAACCGGGTGGACACCGCGGTGCTCGGCGCGGCCGCCGAGGCGCTGATCCACGCGGTGGCCGAACTGCTGGACAACGCCACCCGCTACTCGCCGCCCAGCTCGCAGGTGTACGTGACGCTGATGCCGGTGCACAACGGCGCGGTGATCGAGATCGACGACTGCGGCGTCGGGATGACCGACGTGACGGTCACCAAGGCCGCCGCCGCGCTGGCCGGCGGCGGCTCGCTGGAGGTCTCCCGGATCGGCGAGGTCCCGCAGCTGGGCCTGGCCGCCGTCGGCCGGCTCGCCCAGCAGTACGGCTTCCGGGTCACCGTGCACTCCACGCCGTCCCCGTACGGCGGCGTGCGGGTGGTGGTGCTGCTGCCGCACGCGCTGCTCACCGACCCGCTGCCGAGCGGCCTGCCCGGCACCGTCCGACCGCCTGCTGCCGCCGCCGCGCCGCAGCCCCGGGCGGCCGACCCGCTGCCCGTCCGCCCGGTCTCCCCCCGGACCGCGGCGGCCCAGCGGCCCGCGGTGCCGCCGCAGGGCGGCGCGCTGCCCCGCCGCACCAACCGCCGGGGCAGCGCCCCGCGCGACCCGTTCCCCGCGGAACCGGCGGTGTCGCCGCGCTCCGCACGCGAGGCCCAGGCCTTCATGTCGCTGTTCCAGAGCGGCACCGCCGACGGCCGCCTCGCCGCCCAGCAGGACCGGCGGTCCGACGCGGACCGCCCCGACGTATTCCCCGCTTCCCCCCAGGGAGACTCCCATGACGACCAACCCTGATCTCGGCTGGCTGCTGGCCGACATCGTCTCGGTACCGGAGGTCCGGCACGCCCTCGTGGTGTCCAACGACGGACTGGAGATCGGCCGCAGCGCGCAGATCGACCGGGACGACGCCGAGCGGCTGGCCGCCGCCTGCTCCGGGCTGCAGTCGCTGTCCCGGGGGGTGGCGACCGGCTTCGGCGACGGCAGCACCCGGCAGATCGTCATCGAGTACGGCGGCGGCTACCTGTTCGTGGTCGCCGCCGGGGCCGGCGCGCACCTCGCGGTGGTCACCGGGGAGACGGTGGACGCGGGCCTGGTCGCCTACCAGATGCAGATGCTGGTCGGGCGGATCGGCGAGCACCTGACGGCCGCGCCCCGGCAGGAGACCACCGCCGCCGGGGACCTCCGGTGAGCCGCGGACCGGTACGCCCGTACGTCATCACCGGCGGGCGCAGCCGGGCCGGACGGAACGTGCTGGAGTTCGAGAGCCTGGTGCGGACCGTGTCGGGGGTCGCGGTCGATCCGATGGTGGTGAACCGGGAGCAGCTGGAGATCCTGGAGATCTGCCGGGAGCTGCTGTCGATCGCCGAGGTGGCAGCCCACCTCGGCCTGCCGATCAGCGTGCTGAAGGTGCTGGTGGGCGACCTGTGGGAACTGGGCGCGGTCCAGGTGCTGCCGCCCGCACGGCCGGCCGAGCGGGCACCGCTCGCCCTGATCGAGGAGGTGCTGGTTGGTCTCCGTCAGCTCCGTTGAGCCCGCCTACCTGCCGCCCGGCGTGCAGGGCGCGGTGAAGATCCTGGTCACCGGGCCGTTCGGGGTGGGCAAGACCACCCTGGTCGGGGCGCTGAGCGAGATCGACCCGCTGCGCACCGAGGAGACGATGACCGCGGCCGGCGAGGACGTGGACGACCTGACCGGGCGTCCGCACAAGTCGACCACCACGGTGGCGCTGGACTTCGGCCGGATCACGCTCAGCGGCCGGCTCGCGCTGTACCTGTTCGGCACGCCCGGGCAGCAGCGGTTCTGGCCGCTGTGGGAGGACCTGTCGCGCGGGGCGCTGGGCGCGATCGCGCTGGTCGACTCGCGGCGGATCGAGGAGTCCTTCGACGTGCTCGGGCTGCTGGAGGAGCAGCGCATCCCGTTCGCGGTGGCGGTCAACCTGTTCCCGGACACCCCGCCGTACCCGGAGGAGGAACTGCGGGCGGCGCTCGACCTGCTGCCCGGCGTGCCGATCCTGACCTGCGACGTCCGCGACGAGGGCGCCGCGCACCGCCTGCTGATCGATTTCGTCGACCACCTGCGGGTCGGCGCCCTGGAGCTGTCATGACCGTTCCCGAACACCTGGCGGCCACCGGCTGTCCCTACACCGGCCGCCCGGCCGGTGCCCCGCTGTACGGCTCGGCGCTCACCGCCGACCCGCACGGCCTGTACGCCCGGCTGCGCGCCGAGCACGGCCCGGTCGCGCCGATCGAGCTGGAGCCCGGGGTGGAGGCGTGGCTGGTCATCGGGTACCAGGAGATGCTCGAACTGACCCGCAACGAGCAGCAGTTCTCCAAGGACTCGCGGGGCTGGCGGGTGCCCCGGGAGGGCCGGCTGCGCCCGGACTCGCACCTGGTGCCGATGACCACCTGGCGGCCCACCCTGCAGAGCGCGGACGGCGCCGAGCACCAGCGGCTGAGCACCGCGGTCGGCGACACGCTGGCCCGGATCGACCACAAGCGGCTGCGGGAGACCACCGAGGCGGCCGCGATGGCGCTGATCGAGAGCTGGGGGCCGGACGGCACCGCCGACCTGGTGGCCCAGTTCACCCGGCGGCTGCCGCTGCTGGTCTTCACCCAGCTGCTGGACCTGCCCGAGGAGGACGGTCCGCCGCTGCTGGAACTGATCACCGGGGTGGTGGACAGCACCGCCGACTCGCAGCGCTCGGCCGCCGCGCTGGCCGGGCTGCTGGCCTCGCTGGTGCGGCGGCGGCGCGAGCGGCCCGGCGACGACCTGACCTCCTGGCTGCTGACCCACCCGGTCGGGCTGACCGACGAGGAGGTGGTGCACCACCTGGTGGTGCTGCTGGTGGCGGGCAACGAGCCGACCATCAACTGGATCGGCAACACGGTGCGGCTGCTGCTGACCGACCGCCGCTTCCGCACCAGCCTGACCGGCGGCCGGGCGACCGTCGCGGACGCCCTGGACGAGGTGCTGTGGCGCGACCCGCCGGTGCAGAACTTCCCCGGCCGGTGGGCCACTTCGGACACCGTGCTGGGCGGCCAGTACATCAGCGCGGGCGACCTGCTGGTGCTCGGCCTGGCCGGGGCCAACGACGACCCGTCGGCGCACGGCCCGGACGGCCTCAGCGGCAACCGGGCCCACCTGGCCTGGGGCGCGGGCCGGCACGTCTGCCCGGCCAAGGACCCGGCCCGGCTGGTCGTGGAGACCGCGATCGAGACCCTGCTGCACTGCCTGCCTGATCTCCAACTCGCCGTCCCAGCACACGAGTTGACCTGGCGCCCGTCGCCCTGGTCGCGCGCCCTGACCAGCCTGCCGGTGCTGTACAGCGCCTTCACCCCGCCCCGCTCCGCCCCGCCCGAGAGGACCGCATGGACACCGCAGCCGCAGACCGGGTCTGCCCCTACAGACTCGACCCCGTCGGAGCCGACCAGCACGCCGAGAACCGCCGGCTCCGCGCTCTCGGACCTGCGACGCAGGTTGAGCTCCCTGGTGGGGTGGTGGTCTGGGCGGTGACCGGCCACGACGCCCTGCAGCAGCTGCTGGCCGACCCCCGGGTCGGCAAGGGCGTCGAGCACTGGTCGCTGTACCGGGAGGGCCGGCTGCCGGAGGGCTGGCCGCTGCTGACCTTCGTCACCGTCCCCGGGATGACCACCTCCGACGGTGCCGACCACCGCCGGCTGCGCGCGCTGTCCGCCCAGGCGCTCACCCCGCGCCGGATCGCCGAGCTGGCGCCGGCGATCGAGCGGCGGGTCGCCGAACTGCTGGACGGCCTGGCCGCCGCGGAGGACCCGGCGGACGGGGTGGACCTGCGCAGCCGGTTCGCCTACCCGCTGCCGATGCACGTCATCGGCCGGCTGCTGGGCCTGACCCCGGAGCAGCAGGACCGGCTGCACGAGCTGTCCGACGTCGTGGTCAGCTCCTCCGCGGCGCCCGGCGCCGGCGCCGCGGCCGCCCGCGACATCGGGGCGCTGCTGGCCGGGGTCGCCGCCGCGAAGCGGGCCGCGCCCGCCGACGACCTGACCAGCGCGCTGATCGCCGCCCGCGAGGACCAGGACCGCCTCACCGAGCCCGAGTTGATCGGCGTCCTGCTGCAGCTGGTGGTGGCGGGCCACGAGACCACCCTCAACCTGATCTGCAACGCGGTGCACGCCCTGCTCACCCACCCCGAGCAGCTGCGGCTGGTGCGGGACGGCGCGGTGCCGTGGTCCGCGGTGGTCGAGGAGACGCTGCGCTGGAACTCCCCGGTCGGCCAGTTCCCGATGCGCTACGCGCTGGAGGACATCGACCTCGGCGGGGGCGTGGTGATCCGCAAGGGCGACGGGATGCTCGCCTCGTACGCGGCTGCCGGGCGCGACCCGGAGCACTGGGCGGACCCGGACCGCTTCGACCTGACCCGCTCCCCCGTCCGGCACCTCTCGCTCGGGCACGGGCCGCACTTCTGCATCGGCTCCGCGCTGGCCCGGCTGGAGGCGGAGACCGCGCTGCGCGAGCTGTTCGCCCGCTTCCCCGGACTGCGGCCGGCCGAGGGCGCGGACCCGCGGCCGATCCCCTCGTTCGTCAGCAACGGCATCAGCAGCCTGCGCGTCCGGCTCGGCTGACGGGGCGTCGGCCACCGCCCCCGCCGGGTCGCTCCACGTGACCGGGCGGGGGTCGGCCTCGTTGCACCTGCCATGAAGAAGCTCACCGCACTCGCCGTCCTCTCCGTGGCCGGGCTGGCGCTCGCCCAGGCCCCCGCCCAGGCCGCCCCGATCGCCTCGGCCGGCGGCCTCGGCCAGGCCCAGGGCCTGGACACCGGCTACCACGGCCCGCTGCCCTCCACCGCCGAACTGTGCCACCGCGACCTGGCCCAGTACCCGGTGGTCGGCCCGCTCACCGACTCCGCCACCGGCGCCTGCGAGGCCCTCGGCGCGACCGTCGACGGGAAGTAGCCACGCCCCGACCCCCGACGGTCAGGAGCCACACCCCGGACAGGCGAACCGCTATGGTGCGAATGTCCGTTTCTTCCGTGGTTCCTGGCGTGAGGTGATCCCGTGGGCAGCGTGGCCGACCAGATGGTGGAAGTGCTCCAGCAGGCCGGGGTCGAACGCGTCTACGGGGTGGTCGGCGACAGCCTCAACCCGGTCGTCGACGCGATCCGCCGCGCCGAGGGCATCTCCTGGGTGCACGTCAGGAACGAGGAGGCCGGGGCGTTCGCGGCCGCCGCCGAGGCCGAGCTGACCGGGCGCCTGGCGGTCTGCGCGGGCAGCTGCGGCCCCGGCAACACCCACCTCATCCAGGGCCTGTACGACGCCCAGCGCAGCGGGGTGCCCGTACTGGCCCTGGCCTCGCACATCCCGTCCGCGCAGATCGGCACCGGCTTCTTCCAGGAGACCCACCCCGAGCGGGTGTTCACCGACTGCAGCTCCTGGTGCGAGATGCTCTCCAACCCGGTCCAGCTGCCCCGGCTGCTGCGGGTCGGCATCCAGCACGCGCTGGGCTCCCCCGGCGTCTCGGTGCTGGCCTTCCCCGGCGACGTCGCCGCGCTCACCGCCCCCTCCCCCACCGGCCGCAGCAGCTTCCTCACCGAGCAGGCCGTCGCCGCCCCGCCCTGGTCCCAGGTCCAGTCCCTCGCCGAGGCGCTCAACTCCGCCCGCACGGTGACCGTCTTCGCCGGCGCGGGCGTCCGCGGCGCGCACGAGGAGCTGATGCACCTCGCCGAGGTGCTGCACGCCCCGATCGGGCACTCGCTGCGCGGCAAGGAATGGGTGCAGTACGACAACCCCTACGACGTCGGGATGAGCGGCCTGCTCGGCTACGGCGCCTGCCACGAGGCCCTGCACGAGGCCGAGTTGGTGCTGCTGCTGGGCACCGACTTCCCGTACGACTCCTTCCTCCCGCAGGCCCGCACCGTCCAGGTCGACCACGACGCGACCCGGCTCGGCCGCCGCACCCCGCTCGAACTCGCCGTGCACGGCGACGTCGCCGCCACCCTGCGGGCCGTGCTGCCGCTGCTGGAGCGCAAGACCGACCGCCGCTTCCTGGACGGGCTGCTGGACCGGCACTGCAAGGCGCTGGAGACGGTGGTCGGCGCGTACACCAGGGGCATCGAGAAGCACCGGCCGATCCACCCCGAGTACGTCGCCTCGGTCCTCGACGACGTCGCCGACCAGGACGCCGTCTTCACCGTCGACACCGGCATGTGCAACGTCTGGGCCGCCCGCTACCTCACCCCCAACGGGCGCCGCCGGGTCATCGGCTCCTTCCTGCACGGCTCGATGGCCAACGCCCTGCCGCACGCGATCGGTGCCCAACTCGCCTTCCCCGGACGGCAGGTGGTCTCGATGTCCGGCGACGGCGGGATCGGCATGCTGCTCGGCGAACTGCTCACCGTGGCGAAGTACCGGCTGCCGGTGAAGACCGTGGTGTTCAACAACGGGGCGCTCGGCATGATCAAGCTGGAGATGCTGGTCTCCGGCTACCCCGAGTCCGAGATCGACAACGGCGACGTCGACTACGCGGCGATCGCCCGCGCCTGCGGCATCGCCGCGAAGCGGGTCACCGACCCGGCGAAGGTCCGCGAGGTCCTCGCCGACGCGCTGGAACGCCCCGGCCCCGCCCTGGTCGACGTCGTCACCGACCCCAACGCCCTCTCCATCCCCCCGCACATCACCGCCGCCCAGCTCAAGGGCTTCGCCCTGGCCGCCGGCCGCACCGTCCTGACCGGCGGCGTCGGCAAGATGATCGACCTGGCGCGCTCCAACCTCCGCAACATCCCGCGCCCCTGACGGGAACCTCGGGGCAGGGGGAGGGCCCTGGCGGGCGGCAGGCAAGCGGCTTCGCCGGGGCAGGGAAGGTGGAGGGGAGGCCCTGGCGGGCGGCCGGGGGGAGGCCCTGGGGAGGGGCCGGTCGGCCCTGGTG
>NZ_JOGH01000120.1:0-20087 GCF_000721345.1 Kitasatospora sp. NRRL B-11411
GAGGTGTACGGGGGCGGGCCGGGCGGGCCCGGGGGCGGCGCGGCGGGGGCGCCCGGGGAGCCCTGGGCGCCCTGCTGGCCCTGGTGACCCTGCTGGCCCTGGTGGCCGGGCTGGGCCGGGCCGCTCGGGAAGCCCGGGATCGCCAGGCCGGGCGGCGGCGTCATCGGGAAGCCGCAGTAGTCGCACCAGTCCTCGGCCTGCGACTCGTGTCCCCTAGGGCAGATCGGCATCAGGTCCCCACTCCAGCAGGTTCGGGTCCGGCGGGTGTCCGGCTCACTTCTTCACGCGCACGGTCTTCGTCGACCGGGTCTCGAGTGTCATCGAGTCGGCCTCGCTCACGTTCTTACGGAACCGAACGGTACCCTCCCGTTCGTCGACCACGTCCACCACCTTCCGCAGCAGCTTGAGGGTGCCCTCGTTGCCGCTGCTGTACGCCAGCCGGACGGCGGCGCCCAGCTTGGCGCCCGCGCGCTCCAAGTCGCCCGCCCGGTGGGCCTCCAGGCCGTCGCGGATCGAGTCGGCCAGCTCGGCCTGGCCGGTGTAGTGCGCGACCTGCGGGTTGATCCGGGTCGAGGAGGCCAGGTCGTCCGTCCACACGGCGCGCACCAGGCCCTGGCCGAGCACCTCGGCGGTGCCGTCGGGGTGCGGCAGGACCAGGCTGATCCGGGCGGCCAGCATCTCGTTGCCGACCGCGGCCGCCGGCACCTCCACGCACACGTGGTAGTCGCGGGACTCGTCGCCCCAGGACCCGGTCGGATAGTCCCCGGCGCGCGTGCCCGCGTCGGTGCGGCGGTCGGTGAGGTCCTCGACGGCGGGGGCGGCCTGCTTGACGAACTTCACCCGGGCATTGGCGGGCGTCCACACCCGCAGGGCGACGTCGGCGACCTGCTTGCCCATCGCGGCGGTCATCATCGCGCGGAAGTCCTCGGCCAGGCCGGAGGACTCGGCGACGATGTCGACGGTGCCGAGCAGCGCGGAGGAGACCTTCCGCAGCTCGGCGACCTCCCAGTCGGTGCCGACGCCGCGGCAGTCCGCGGTGAAGTACCCGGCGGCGGCGTCCAGGGCGCGCTGCAGGGCGGCGGGCTTCTCGTGCTCGTTGCGGCCGTCGGTGAGCAGGATCGCGTGCCGGATGGCCGCCTCCGGGCGGGAGGCGAACAGCTGCTGCGCCTTGGCTATCCAGGTGCCGATCGCGGTGCCGCCGGACGGCTTGAGCCGGCGCAGCGCGTCCTTGGCCTGCTCGCGGGTGTGCCGGTCGGCGACGGCCAGCCGGCCGTTGCCGGGGAAGACGTCGTTCGCCTCGTGGGTGCCCGCGACCACCGCGAAGGCCACGCCGTCGCGGAGTTCGTCGATGGCGGCGGCGGTGGCCTCGCGGGCGTGCCGCATTTTGGTGTTCGGGTACTCCATCGAGCCGGAGCAGTCGATCACCAGGACCACGGCGGCGTCCGGCCCGGGGGCGCCGATCGGGCGCCCGCCGGAGGTGCCGCCGCCGGTCGCGGTCACCGTGACGATCGCGTTGACCTCCCGGGAGCCCTGGGCGAGGTACTCGTTCTGGAAGACGTCGACGTCGAACCGGGGCGCGTCGGGCTTGGACAACGAGGCCATGCGGAGAGCTCCTGTCGCGGAGGGGCGGGAGGGCGGAGGGGTCAGTTCCCGGCCGGGTCCGCGTCCGCCGCCGTGACGGGCACCACGGCGGGCGGGGCGGCGGGCGGCGCCGGCGGTGCGGCGGGCGCGGCGGGTGCGGCGGGTGCGGCGGCGGGCGCGGCCGGGACGGCCGGGCGCAGCGGGACGGTGGCGTCCGGGTCGGCGGCGCGCGGCAGCGGCACGTCGAGCAGGGTGGCGTCGTGGACGGCCGGCGCGGTCGGCGGGTCGATCGGCAGCACCGCGACGGTGATGTTGTCGTGCCCGCCGCGCTCGACCGCGAACCGCACCAACTCCTGGGCGGTGGCCAGCGGTTCGGTGCGGGCGTCGGCCCGGACGAAGAACGCCAGGTCGGTGGCGGCCTCGGCGTAGTTCCACAGGCCGTCGGTGCAGACCAGCAGCACGCCGGGGACGTGCGGGGTGAAGCTGACGGTGTGCGGGTCGAGGTCCTCGGCGTCGGCGCCGAGCCAGCCGGTGATGGCGTGCGCGCGCGGGTCGGCGTACGCCTCGGCCTCGGCCATCAGGTTGGCGGCGACCATCCGGGCCGCCCAGGAGTCGTCCTCGGTGAGCCGGTACGGCTCGGCGGACTCGCGGTCGTCCGGGATCCAGTAGGCGCGGGTGTCGCCGACCCAGCCGATGGTGACCAGGCCGCCGGAGCTGACCGCGCTGACGTAGGTGCAGGCGGGCGCGTTGCTGTGCCGGCCGTCGGGGGCGGTGCCGTCGTGGGCCAGCGCGGTGACGGCCCGGTTGGCGGCGCCGATCGCCTCGCGCATCGCCCGGTCGGGCTCGCGGCCGGAGGCCAGCGCGGCGACCAGCGAGTCGGCGGCGGCGGTGACGGCGGTGGCGGACGCCTCGTCCGGGCGGGAGGAGGAGGACACCCCGTCGCAGACCACGGCGAGCACCACGGGCGCCCCGTCCGGGCCCTCGGCGGTGGCGACGGTGAACGCGTCCTCGTTGCGGTGGTGCCGCAGGCCGCGGTCGGAGACCGCCGCGACGCCGGTCAGCTCCCGCTCCTGGTGGTCGCGTTCGCGCGGCTGCGCCTGGCCGCAGCGCTGGCACCAGCCGTCCGCGAGCTCGGCGGAGCCGCAGTGCGGGCAGCTGGGCACGACGGGCAGGTCGCGCAGGGTCGGCGGCCCGGTCAGGGCGGTGCCGCAGGCCCCGCAGAACGCGTCCTGCGAGCCCAGCGGTTCGGCACAGTTCGGGCACTCGGTCTGCTGCGGCATGCTCACACCCATGTCCTGGGGCGGGCCCGGTTGGCCCGTTCCACCCACTCGATCCTCGTCTCGGCCCGGTCGGACAACCGCGCCAACATCCGGTAGGAGTGTTCCAGGGCGAGCCTCAGTTCCCGTTCCGCGGCGGGATGTCCCAGCACGGTCAGCGTGGCGGGCTTCCCGGCGGCCCCCGCCAGCACCCAGTTCAGCGCCGAGTCCAGTACCTCGACGGCGAGTTCCTCGCGCCGCCGGGCGTCCAGGGTGAGCGCCGCCAGCCGCTCGGAGCTGTCGGCGAGCTCGGCGGCCAGCGGCTCGGTGGCGGCCCGGCCGCGCAGCCGGGCCCGGACCGCGCCGATCCGGGCGGCGGTCCAGTGCGCGGAGCTCTCCGGCACCGCCTCCAGCGCGGCGACCGCGCCGTCCCGGTCGCCGTCCGCGAGCCGGACCCGGGCCAGGCCGAACGCGGCGCTCACGAAGGACCGGTCGACGGTGCCCACCAGCGCGTAGTACCCGGCGGCGGCCGCGGTCTCGCCGAGCAGCTCGGCGCAGACCGCCAGCGCCAGCTTGGGGGCGCCCTCGCCGGGGAACGCGTCGTACAGCGCCTCGAAGGAGTCGCGGGCCTCGGCGGCCCGGCCGGCCGCCAGCGCGGTCAGCGCCCGGTGCCACACCACCCGCCACTCGCCGGGGTGTTCGGCCTCCAGGGCGGCCAGCACCTCGGCGGCGGCCGCGGCCTCGCCCAGCTCCAGGTGGGCGCGCAGCACCCGCAGCCGCAGCTCGGTCGAGTCGGCGCCGGCCGCCCGGAGCACGGCCAGCGCCTCGGCGGGCGCGGCGGGCAGCGCGGCCAGCAGGCCCGCGTTCGGGTCGGCCGGGTCGGCCAGCGGCGCGGGCAGCGCCAGCGCGGCGGCCCGGGCGTCCGGCGCGTGCTCGGCCAACTCGGTGTCGACGACCCGCAGTTCCGGCCCGAACAGGGTGGACGGCGCGGGCCTGGCCTGCCCGTCCTGCAGGCTCAGCACCTCGCGCAGCACGCCGGTCAGCTGCCCGGCCATCTCCTCGGCGGAGGCGAACCGGCGGGCCGGGTCCGGGTCGGTGGCGCGCACCAGCAGGCGGTGGAAGGACTCGTAGCGGGCGAACACCTCCACCTCGTCCGGGCCCGGGAGCTCGTGCCGCCAGCGGTCGGTGTAGCCGGCGAAGTCGAAGGTCAGCACGGCCAGCGTGCGGGCCACCGTGTACAGGTCGGAGGACGGCGAGGGGCCGGCGGTGGCGATCTCCGGGGCCTGGTAGCCGACGGTGCCGTAGATCGGGCCGTCGTCGTCGTGCCGGCGGACCGCGCCCAGGTCGATGATCTTGAGCATGTCGTCCGACTGGATCACGTTGTCCAGCTTGAAGTCGCAGTACACCAGCCCGCGGGCGTGCAGGTAGCCCAGCGCGGGCAGCGCCGCCAGCCCGTACGCCAGCGCCTGCTCGACCGGCAGCGGCGCGCGCCGCCCGTCCGCGGCGCGGCGCTCGTTGGCGATGTCCTTCAGCGACTTGCCGCCGACGTACTCCATCACGATGTAGCCGTCGGCGACGCCGGTCCGGGCGTCCGGGTGCTCGACGAAGTTGATGATCCGGACGATGTTCGGGTGGTCGACCTCGGCCAGGAACCGCCGCTCGGCGATCGCCACCGCCAGCGCGTCCTCGTCCCCGGTGTCCAGCAGGCCCTTGAGCACCACCCAGCGGTCGTTCACCCGGCGGTCCACCGCCAGGTAGATCCAGCCCAGGCCGCCGTGCGCCAGGCAGCCCATCACCTCGTACTGGCCGCCGACCAGGTCGCCGCGCGACAGCTTCGGGCTGAACGAGTACGGGGTGCCGCACTTGGTGCAGAAGCCCTCCGGCCGGCCCGGACGGCCGTCCTGCTCCCGGCCCACCGGCTGGTCGCAGCGCGAGCAGAAGCGCTTGCGCTCCGGCACCTCCGGGTTCGCGAGCACCGCCTGCGCCGGGTCCTGGGTCGGCACCGGGGCGATCGCCACCAGGCCCGCGCCCAGGTTGCCGCGCCGCGCGGTGCCCGTGCTGCCCCGCGAACTGCGCACCGACACCGAGCCGCCGCGCGCCGAACGGCTCGACCGGGACCGGCCGGAGGAGCCGCGGACGGAACCGGGCGCGGGGGCGGACGGGGGCGCCGGGGCGGAGGACGGGGACTGGGCGGAGGACGGGGACGAGGGCGCGGGGGCGGCGGTGGAGGACGTGGCGGCGAGGCCGCACTCGTCGCAGTAGCCGTCGGGGTCGACGGTGCCCGGGCAGTCCGCGCGCCCGCACGGGCCGCCGGGAGCGGCGGTGCCGCCCCGTTCGGGGGCGAGGCCGCACTCGGTGCAGTAGCCGTCGGTGTCGATCTCCCCGGTGCAGCCCGGGCGGGCGCATGCGTCAGCCATCGGTGTCCTCCCCCTGTTCGGTGTCCTGGACCTGCGGCGCCGCCGCCGCTTCCGGCTGGGGCTGCGGCTGCCGTTCGGGTGCGCGCAGCGCCTGCTGGAAGCGGCCGACCGCCTCGGCGGCCGCCCGCAGGTCGCACGGGGCGCTCCAGAGCAGCCAGCGGGCCTTCTCGAAGCGTTCGACCACCTCGGGGTCCTCGGCCAGGCCGAGCCGGGCGGCCATCGCCTTGTACGCCTCCAGCCGCCCGCGCAGCTCGGCCCGGACGGCGAGCGGCTGGGCGACCTCGGTGAGCGCCTGCCGGGCCCGGCCGAGTTCCTTGGCGGCCGCGTCCTCCAGCGCGTCCAGCAGCGGGCCGAGCCGGTGCCACTGGCCGGTCTGCTGGAACTCGACGGCCTGGCCGATCGCCTCGCGCAGCGCGGAGGGCGGGCCGGGCACGGCGGGCACCTCGGTCGCGGCGATCTTCGCCAGCACCTCGCCGCGGGCCCGGCGGGCCTCGGCGAGCGTCAGGTCGGCGCGCTGGAGCAGGTCGGCGACCTGCTGGAGCCGCTCGTGGGACTCGTCGCGCAGCCGCAGCAGGCCCTCCAACTCGACGCGCACGTCGTCCAGTTGGCGTCCCATCCGGTCGAACCCGGCGGTGTCGACGGCGCCGGTGGGGGAGGCCCAGGCCGCTCCTTCGGCGGCCCGGCCGCGCTGCGCGGGCACCCGGCTGGGCCGCCACAGCGCCAGCGGGTCGGCGACCACCAGGGCGCGCAGCGCGCCCAACTGCTGGGCCAGGTCGGCGAGGTCGTCGGCCAACGGGTGCCCGCCGGGGCGGACCCCGACCGAGACCGCGAGCATCTGGACCCGGCCGAGCTCGGCGAGCAGCAGGTCGATCCGGGCGGGCAGCGCCGACCAGACCGCGTCGACGGCGCTCACCACCTCGACCACCACCGCGTACCAGCCGTTCATCCGCTCCAGCAGCTCGACCAGGGTGACCTGTTCGACCAGCCGGGCCGGGCCGCCGATCAGGCCCGCCTCGTCGGGCAGCCGTCCGCCGGAGACGGTCACCGAGCGGCCGGAGAGCAGTTCGCCGAGCTCGCTGAGCTCGGCGGCGGTCGGCCGGGTGCGCCGGGAGCGCACCGCGCGGGCGGAGGCCAGCGCCTCCGCGTACCGGTCGAACAGCGCCCACAGCAGGGCGACGCCGCCCTCGGCGACCGCCCAGCGCTCCCGGGTGCGCCCGGACAGTTCGGCGCCGGTCAGCAGCCGCAGACCGGGGTGGTCCTGGAGCGCCAGCAGCGCCGCCTCGACCGCGTCGCGCTCGGCACCCAGCCGGGCCAGCGCGCGGTCGACCTCCTCACGGTTCATCACCGGGCGGGTCGTTCCGGCCAACGCGGTTCCTCCTCTCGGCCACGGTCGTGGTGACGGGGCGTCGGTCCTGGGGCGGTCGGGACGACCGTCCGTGGGCCGCCAGTCTCCCCGACGCCCGGCACCGCACCGACGGCGGTCCCCCGGATTCCCGGTCCGGGACGGGAAACCGGCCCGGCCCCGCCCCACCGCCGCCCGCGCTGCCCGAGCCGTCCGTGCCACCTGCGTCGCCCGCGCTGCCCGCGCCGCCCGCGTCCGCGCGGTCACCACGGCCGGTACGGGTCGGGCACCCCCATGCTGGGCCGCAGCCAGGTGTCGTAGCTGGCCTGCCAGCCGCCGCCGCGCCACTCGACCAGCACCTGGTTGACCCAGGCGATCAGGTCGGTGTCGTCCTGGTTCATGCCCACGCCCATGTACGTGGGCAGGAAGGACTCCCCGGCCAGCTCCATGGTCTGGTCCTGGGCGACCATCGCGGCCGCCAGCGAGCTGTCCGACAGGGTGGCGTCCGCCTCGCCGAGCTCCATCAGGACCAGGCAGTCCAGCTGGTTGTCGGGCGTGACGACCGAGGCGGCGCCGTGCGCGTTCGCCTTCAGCTCGGTGTGCGAGGAGGAGTTCAGCGCCGCGCACACCCGCTTGCCGCCGAGCGCCTGCGCCACGCTGCCGGCGTGCGCGGCCTTCGGCGCGACCACCCGCTGGGAGACCTTGAAGTACGGGGCGGAGAAGGCGATTTGCTTCTTCCGCTCGCAGGTGACGGTCATCGCCCGGGCGATCAGGTCGACCTGGTGGTCCTTGAGCACGTTGATCCGGTCGGCGGTGGCGATGGTCTTCAGCACCACCTTGTCCGGGTCGCCGAGCACCGACTTGGCGACGGCGCGCGCCAGGTCGATGTCGAAGCCCTCGATCTTGCCGGTCTGCGAGTCGCGGTAGCCCCAGTTGTAGGCGCTCTGGTCGACGCCGACCACCAGGCGGCCGCGCTTGCGGATCTCCTGGATCTTCGCCCCCGCCTGCTCCTTGGGCGGCAGCGACACCCCGGTGTCGCAGTCGTCCGCGGCCACCGCGTTCCCGGCCACCGCGTTCCCGGCCACCGCGTTCCCGGGCATCGCGTTCCCGGCCGCGCCGCCCGCGCCGGCCGCCGAGCCGCCGACCCCCAGCAGGCCCGCCACCAGTGCCGCGGTCGCGGCCAGCGTTCCGGTCCTCGCCCTGTCAGTCCTGCCGGACCTGCGCATCCTTCGCTCCCCCCGTTACCGGTACTCGGCCAGTCGGCGCCCGATGCCGCGCACCGTGCCGCCGACCGCCAGCGCGGCCAGCAGCGCCGCCGCCACCGCCTGGACGGCCAGCGCCCCGTCGACGCCGCCCGCGGCGGAGTCGAACGCGGCCTGCTCGGCCCGTCCGGCCTGCTCCCACTGCTGCTCGGCGGCGTTGAACGCGGCCTCCGCGGTGTCGTCCCGGCCCGGAGCCAGGGTCTGCCGCAGGGTGCCCTCGTAGTCGCCGCTCGCGTCCAGTTCGGCGGCGGCCGCGTGCCGCCGCTGCCACTCGCCGTACCAGCGCTGCGCCTCGGCCAGCCGGTCCCCGGCCCGGGCCGGCGGCGCGGCGGTCAGGCCCGCCACCGAACCGGCGTTGCGCGGCGAGCCGTTCAGGGCCTGGGACAGGCTGGTCCAGCGCTCGTTGTACGCCTCGGTGGCGCCGCGCGAGACCAGGTTGAGGTTCTCCGCGGTGTGCGCCTGCAGCGCCTCCACCCGGACCCGGTTCAGCGCGCGCAGCGGGTCGATGCCCTGGGTGCGGGCCTCGTGCAGGCCGGTGCCGGCCGCCACGGTGCCGCCGACCGTCCACACCAGCGCGACCAGCACCGCCGTCGAGGCGGTCAGCAGGCCCGGGTTGAACACCCGGTTGGTGCGCCGGAACAGCAGCACCTGGTAGCGGCCCAGCGCGCCCAGCAGCAGCACGCCCAGCACCAGCGCGGCCCAGGGCTCGGCGGCGGCCGCGTCGTAGTCGCCGTCCAGCGCGGCGGCCTCGGTGTCGGCCAGCTTCTGCGCGTTCGGCAGCACCGTTTTCTGCAGGTAGTCGGAGGCGTACCGCAGGTAGGCCCCGCCGAGCGGCAGGCCCTCCCGGTTGATCGCCCGGGCGGTCTCCACCAGGCCCGCGTAGCGCGGCAGTTGCTCGCTCAGCTCGGCCAGCCGGCGCTGCGCGTCGGCGGACGCGCCGCTGCGCGCGGCCGCCTGCGGGATCAGCCGGGCGGCGGTGGCCAGGTCGTCCTGGTAGCGCTTGCGGACCTCGGGCGGCTCGGCGGACGCCATCAGGAAGCCCGCGGCGGCGGTGGCGTCGGCGTCCGCCAGCGAACGGTAGAGCTCCGCCGCGTCCTGGCTGAGCGGCTCGCTGCGGGACGCCAACTGCCGGGCCGCGCCCGCCCGGTCGGCGGACTGCCAGGCCGCCGTGACGCCGAACAGCAGTGCCAGCGCCACCAGCACCGCGCCCGCCGTGCGCAGCCGCCCCGGCGGGGTGCGGGCGGCCAGCCGCAGCCGCGCCAGCGGGGCGGACAGCGGGCCGCGGCCCGGCGCCCCGTCCGGCGCCGTGGCCCGGTCGGGCGTCCGGCCCGGAGCAGGGCCCGGCGGCGGGGCGAGGACGCCCCCCTGTGTTTGTGCGGCCACCGTTCCCCCTCGGCTCCACCGGCCCCGTCTCCGGGCAGTATCGCCACGCGGAACGGCCCCCGGGCCGGAGTTGGTCTGGAGTTCGCCGGGCGGTGACCGATCTGTGCCCCACCGGCCCCACCAGGCCCACCACCGAGCTCGACGAAGGGCCCGCCACCGGGCCCGACAAAGGGCCCACCGCCCGACCCGCCACCGGGCCCACCGGGCCGCCCGCCGCCCCCTCGTAAGCTGGACGCCATGCGCCTGACCGGAACCGTCACCCCCGACCGCCCGCTGCTCGTCCTCGCCCTGCCGGAGGAGGCCGCCCACCTCGACGGCGGCCTGCCGGTGCTGCTCACCGGCATGGGCAAGCTCAACGCGGCGGCCGCGCTGGCCACCCTGCTGGCCGGCGGCCGGCGGCCCGCCGCCGTCGTCAACCTGGGCACCGCGGGGGCCCTGCGGCCCGGCCTGGCCGGCACCCACGAGGTCGGCCGGGTGCTCCAGCACGACCTCGACACCCCGCTGCTCGAACAGCTCACCGGCCGCCCGATGGACGGCCCGATCGACCTCTCCGCGGGCGGCCCGGTGCTCGCCACCGGCGACCGCTTCGTCTCCGCCGACGCCGACCGCGACCTGCTGGCCCGCACCGCCGACCTGGTCGACATGGAGGGCTACGCGGTCGCCACCGTCGCCCGCCGCGCCCAGCTGCCCGTCCGGCTGGTCAAGCACGTCAGCGACGAGGCGGGCGACGGCGCGGTCCGCAGCTGGCGGGAGTCCGTCGACGACTGCGCCCGCCTGCTCGCCGACTGGGCCCGCACCCACCTCGGCTGACGCCCCGGCACCTCCGCCGCCCGGGAGAACGCCGGGGCGCCCGCCCGGACCGTGCGACGGTCGGACGGGCGCCCCGGCGGCGCGGTCAGCTCTGGTACGGGTTGGCGCCCGGCGCCGGGTACTGGCCCGGGGCCTGCGCCGGCGGGTACGGGGCCTGGCCCGGGGCCTGCTGCGGGTAGGGGGCCTGGCCGGGGGCCGGCTGGTACTGGCCCGGGACCGGGGCCTGGGCCTGCGGGTACTGGCCCGGGACGCCGGGGCCGCCGCCGAGCAGGCCGCCGGTGAAGGCGTCCATCTCGGTGCGCCAGTAGCGGTGGATGTTCAGGCGGGTCGGCTGCGGCTCGCCCGGGATCTGGAAGCGCAGCGAGCTCCACAGGGTGTTGCGGCGCACGTCGCTGATCGAGGCGCGGGCCTGGTCGAGCGGGATGACGTGCAGCAGGTCCAGCGGACGGTTGCTCACCCGGGAGGCGCGGTGGATGACGACGACCCGGTGGGTCAGCGTCACGAAGTAGTACTTCACGAACAGCTGGCCGATCAGACCGAACTGCTGGGTCAGCCACGGGCTCGGGCCGGTGACCGTGTGGAAGGTCGTCACCGGGCGGTCGTTGGGCTCGATCGCGGCGATCGCCGCGGCGACCTGCTCCTGCATCGTGGACTTGCGGATCGCCATCTGGCGCTGCTCCCGGTGCTCCAGGCGCACGCCCCCGTCGGACGCGCTGTGAGCGCGCGACACTAACAACCCCACCGGCCGGGTTCAACGGACAGAACGGGCATCCCAGGCGCCATTGCCAGATGTTCACTCAACTGATACCGGACCCGGGAACTTGTCGGCCCCGTGACGTACCGTCACCTGCGGAAACCCTGCGCCTAACCCCTCGCCGTACCCCCTCGCCACGCGCTCAGCCACGCGCCCCGCCCGCCGGGGAGAAGACCGCCGGCGGGGGCGTCCGAGGCATGTGCGGTGCTTCGGAGGCCCCCGCCGGCGGCGGCTCGCGGGCGGGACGGTCGGCCGGACGGCCCGTCAGGCCGCTATCGGGTGGGTGGTCGGGTAGGCGTCGCGCAGGCGGCGGTGGGCGGCGGGGGCGGCGTCGAGGTGGTCCAGGCCGAGCAGGGCCGCGCCGAGGACCGGGGGCGCGACGACCACGCGGGGCTCGGCGAGCGGGGCGTCGGCGGCCAGCCGGGCGGTCAGGTTGTCGATCAGCAGGGGCTGCCGGGAGGCCAGCACGCCGCCGCCGAGCACGACCGGCACCGGGCGGTCGAGCAGTTCCAGCCGGGTGAGGGCGACCACCGCGAGCCGGGCCACCTCGTCGGCCTGGCGGTCGATCAGGCCGAGCGCGATCGGGTCGCCGGCGGTGCCGGCCGCGAACAGCACCTGGGAGACCTCGTGCAGCCGGGCCGGGGCGATCCGGCCCAGGTGGAGGGCCTCGGCGAGGGCGTTGGCCCCGGCCAGTCCGAAGTGGGCGCCGATCATCGGGGAGAGCAGGGTGGCTTCGCCGCGGCCGTCCTCGGCCCGGGCGGCGTGCCACATGGCCTCCTCGGCGAGTCCGCCGCCGCCGCCCCAGTCGCCGGTGAGCCGGCCGAGCGCGGGCCAGCGGGCGGTGCGCCCGTCGGGCCGCAGGCCGACGCAGTTGATGCCGGCGCCGCAGACCACCGCGACGCCCAGCGGCCCGTCGGTGCCGGCCCGGAGCAGGCCGAAGGTGTCGTTGGCGACGTGCACGGACGTCGCCCAGCCGTGTCCGGCTATCGCCTCGTGCAGCTGCTGTTCC
Source organism: Kitasatospora sp. NRRL B-11411 (assembly GCF_000721345.1). Lineage (NCBI taxonomy): Bacteria > Bacillati > Actinomycetota > Actinomycetes > Kitasatosporales > Streptomycetaceae > Kitasatospora > Kitasatospora sp. NRRL B-11411. The sequence goes on from NZ_JOGH01000120.1 coordinate 11,815, forward strand.
TCGATCGGCAGGTCCGCGTTGGCGAGGCAGGCGCTGACGTGGTCGGTCAGCGGCCGCCCGCCGGGCTGCCGGGTGACGCCGGCCTGCCGGGCCAGGTCGTCGACCAGCGGGGCGAGCGCGGCGACGGCGGCGGCCGGGCCGGTGCGCTGCGGCTGGAAGCCGCCGCCGCGGGCGGTGGCCAGGACGGTGCCGTCGGCGCCGACCAGGGCGAGGTCGGTCTTGCTGTTGCCGGCGTCGATGGCGAGGACGCCGGGCAGGTGTGCGGAGTGGCTCATCGGCCGGTCCCCCCGTGGTGGTGCTCGGTGGTGGTGCGGTGGTGCTCCGCCATGGTGCCGGTCACGCCCAGCTCAGGTGGGCGCGGTTGTGGGCGAGCAGTCGGTCGGTGAGCTGGTCGGCGAGTTCGATCTGGCCGACCAGCGGGTGGGCGAGCAGCGCGTCGAAGACCCGGTCCCGGCCGCCGTGCAGGGCGGCGTCCAGCGCCAGGTGCTCGTACGCGGTGACGTTGGCGATCAGGCCGGCGTAGAGCGGTTCGACGGGGCGCTGCGGCAGCGGGCGGACGCCGGCGGCGTCGACCTCGGCGGGGACCTCGATGACGGCGTCGTCGGGCAGGAAGGGCAGCACGCCGTCGTTGCGGGTGTTGACGACCTGGACGGTGGTGCGGCCGTCGGTGCCGAGCAGCGAGGCGATCAGCTGCACGGCGGCCTCGGAGTAGAACGCGCCGCCGCGCTTGCCGAGCAGTTCGGGCTTGGTGTCCAGGGCCGGGTCGGCGTACATCTCCAGCAGCTGCTGCTCGATCGCGGCGACCTCGGCGGCCCGGGAGCCCTTGACCTTGAGCTCCTCGACGACCAGGTCGTGCTGGTAGAAGTAGCGCAGGTAGTAGGAGGGGACGACGCCGAGCCGGCTGACCACCGGCAGCGGCAGGTGCAGGTCGGCGGCGATCGCCTCGCCGTGCTCGGCGAGCAGCTGCGGCAGCACCTCGCGGCCGGTGGTGGCGCCGGGGGAGTCGAGCAGGGTGACGCCGCGCTCCCAGGTGAGGTGGTTCAGGCCGACGTGGTCCAGGCGGACCAGCTCGGGGTCGACGCCGAGGTGGGCGGCGAACTTGCGCTGGAAGCCGATCGCCACGTTGCACAGCCCGACGGCCTTGTGCCCGGCGGTCTGCAGGGCGCGGGTGACGATGCCGACCGGGTTGGTGAAGTCGACGATCCAGGCGTCCGGGTTGGTGCGGCGGACCTGCTCGGCGATGTCCAGCACCACCGGGACGGTGCGCAGCGCCTTGGCGAGGCCGCCCGCGCCGGTGGTCTCCTGGCCGACGCAGCCGCACTCCAGCGGCCAGGTCTCGTCCTGGTTGCGGGCGGCCTGTCCGCCGACCCGCAGCTGCAGCAGCACCGCGTCGGCGCCCTGGACGCCCGCGGTGACGTCGGTGGCGGTGGTGACGGTGGCGCCGTGGCCCTGCTTGGCGAAGATCCGGCGGGCCAGGGCGGCGATCAGTTCCAGGCGGTCGGCCGCCGGGTCGATCAGCACCAGCTCGCGGATCGGCAGGGTGTCGCGCAGCCGCGCGAACCCGTCGATCAGTTCCGGCGTGTAGGTGGAACCGCCGCCGACGATTGCCAACTTCAGTGCGGACATCAGCCCTTGACCCCTGTCAGTGTGACGCCTTCGATGAAGGCGCGTTGTGCGAAGAAGAACAGAACGATCACCGGCGCCAGCACCAGCAGCGTCGCCGCCATGGTGAGGTTCCAGTTGGTGTGGTGGGCGCCCTTGAAGGACTCCAGGCCGTAGCTGAGGGTCCAGGCGCCGGGGTTCTCGGAGGCGTAGATCTGCGGGCCGAAGTAGTCGTTCCAGCAGTAGAAGAACTGGAACAGCGCGACGGCGGCGATCGCGGGCCTGGCCATCGGCAGGACCACCCGCAGCAGGGTGCGCAGTTCGCCGCAGCCGTCGATCCGGGCGGCCTCGGTGTACTCCTGGGGGATGGTCAGCAGGAACTGGCGGAGCAGGAAGATCGAGAAGGCGTCGCCGAACGCCATCGGGATGATCAGCGGCCAGAGCGTGCCGGACAGGTGCAGCTGCTTCGCCCAGAACAGGTACATCGGGATGATGGTGACCTGGGGCGGCAGCATCATCATCGAGATGACCGCCATCAGGGCCAGGTTGCGGCCGCGGAAGCGGAACTTGGCGAGCGCGTAGGCCACCGGCAGGCTGGAGGCGAGGGTCAGCGCGGTGCCGGCCGCCGCGTACAGCAGGGTGTTGCGCCACCAGGTGAGGAAGCCGTCGGTGTTCCACACCTTGGTGAAGTTCGACCACTGCCAGTGGTGCGGCCACAGGTCGGAGGTGAGCGCCTGCTGGTCCGTCATCACCGAGGTGAGGAGGACGAACACGAGGGGCAGCAGGAAGAACAGCGCGGCGGCGATCGCCAGGGAGTGCACCGCGACCCAGTTCAGGGCGGCGCGGCGGCGGGCGGCGCGGTCGGCGGCGGCGGTCGGGGCGGGGCGTTCGCGGGGGAGCGCGGAGGCGAGGGTCACGGGGGCTCAGTCCTCCGTCAGGAAGCCGGACTTGCGCCGCAGCAGGATCGAGGTGAACGCCATGGTGAGGGCGAACAGGATGAGGGCGACGACGCAGGCGGAGCCGTAGTCGTAGTGCTGGAAGCCGAGGTTGTAGACCATCTGCGGCAGCGTCCAGGTGGAGCCGTGCGGGTAGCCGGACTCGAACTGCTGCCCGGAGCCGCCGATCACGCCGGAGGCGACCTTCCCGGCCACGATCGCCTGGGTGTAGTACTGCATGGTCTGGATCACGCCGGTGACCACGGCGAACACCACGATCGGCGAGATGTTCGGCAGGGTGACGTACCGGAACCGCTGCAGGGCGCCCGCGCCGTCCAGTTCGGCCGCCTCGTACTGCTCCCGGGGGACGTCCAGCAGCGCCGCCATGAAGATCACCATCAGGTCGCCGATGCCCCACATGGCCAGCATGGTCAGGGCCGGCTTCGACCAGGACGGGTCGGTGAACCAGCCGGGCTGCGGCAGGCCGGCCTCGCCCAGCAGGTGGTTGACCGGGCCGGTGCCGGGGTTGAGCAGGAAGGCGAAGGCCATCGTGGCGGCCACCGGCGGGGCCAGGTAGGGCAGGTAGAAGGCGGTGCGGAAGAACCCGGCGCCGGTCTTCACCTTGGTGATCAGCAGGCCGATGCCGAGGCCGAACGCCACCCGCAGGGTGACCATCACCGCGACCAGCCAGAGCGTGTTGCCCAGGCCCCGCCAGAACGGCGGGTACTTGGTGAAGACGTAGTCCCAGTTCTTCAGGCCGGAGAAGGTCGGCGCCAGGTACCCGTCGTAGTGCGTGAACGAGAAGTAGGCGGTGGAGGCCAGCGGGTACAGGAAGAAGACGCCGAACCCGATCAGCCACGGGGAGAGGAAGGCCAGGGTCCTGGCCCGCTCCCGCCGGCGCTTGCGGCGCAGCGCCGGCGGGAGCGCGGGGCTCACGGTCGCCATGTCACTTCGCCTGGTTGACGGCGTCGTCGATCTCCTTGGCGGTGGCCGCCAGGCCCGCCTTCAGGTCGGTCTGCTGGCCGGACTCCACCGCGTAGCTGAGGTTCTGCAGCGACACCTGGTAGGCGCCGCCGTTGATGCTGGCCGGGGTGGTGGCGGAGTTCGGGTTCCTGGCGATGTCGAGGAAGGTGCGGAAGTTCGGGTCGGCGTCCAGCTTCGGCGACTCCAGCGCGGCCAGGGTGCTGGGCACGTTGTGGATCGCGTTGGCGAAGGAGACCACCGCGTCGGTGTCGGTGGTCAGGTACTTGACGAAGGTCCAGGCCGCGGTCTGCTTCTTCGAGCCGTTGGCGATGCCGACGATGGTGCCGGTCTGGTAGCCGCGGCCGTACGTGCCGGCCTGGTCGTCCGGCACCGGGAACGGCGCGGTGGCCCACTCGAAGGACGGCTTGTCCTCGGCCAGCGAGGCGGCGCGCCACTCGCCGTCCATGCTCATCGCCACCTGCCCGGTGGCGAACGGGTTCTTGGCGCTGAACTCGTCGCCGAAGGAGGTCCGGTACTTCTCCAGCTTGGCGAACCCGCCCAGCCGGTCCACCAGCTGCTTCTGCCAGGTCAGGGCGGCGGCCACGGTCGGGTCGGTGGCCACGTCGGACTTCCCGTCCGGGCCGAAGTAGGTGCTGCCGTACTGGCCGAGGTAGTGCGCGATCGAGGTCTCGTAGCCGTGGTAGTTCGGCATGAAGCCCAGCTGCCGGTACGAGTCGCCGTCCGGGACGGTCAGCTTGGCGGCGTCCTCGGCGAACTCGCTGAACGTCTTCGGCGGCGCGGTGATCCCGGCCGCCGCGAACGCGGTCTTGTTGTAGTACAGCCCGTAGGCGTCGCCGAGCAGCGGCAGCGAGCACTGGTTGCCCTGGTACCGGCTGTAGGCGAGCATCGCGGCCGGGAAGGTCTTCGCCGGGTCGACGCCGTCCTGCTTCAGCATCGGCCCGAGGTCGGCCCACACGTGCGAGGAGCAGAACTTGCCCACGTTGTCGGTGGAGAACGAGGACACCACGTCCGGGGCGTCCGGGCCGCCCGCCCGCAGCGCCTGCTGGGCCTTGTCGTCGGCGATGTCGCCGACCACCTTGACGTGGATGTTGGGGTGCAGCTTCTCGAAGGCGGCGACGTTGTCGTTGATCGCCTTCACCTCGTTGTCCTGGTTCCAGCCGTGCCAGAAGGTGATCGTCACGTCCTGGCCGGACGCCGAACCGTCCTGCCCGCCACCGGAGTTGGTGCCGGTGCAGGCCGAGGCCAGCAGGGTCGCGCAGAGCGCGGCGGTGAGCGCGGCCAGCGGGCGGCGGACGGGCGGGGCGCTGCGGGTGGTGTCCACGGAATTGCACTCCTGGGGAGGGTACGGGGGCAGGGCGGCAGGGCCCGGCGTCCCGTGGGGGGAAGGGGAGTGGGAGCGAACGTCTCGGATCGGTGCCGCGCGGGTGCGCCAGTGCGCCCGCGCGGCGGTGCGTCAGTGCGTGCTGAACAGGACGTCCCGGGTGGTCGCCAGCGCGCGCTGCAGCGCACCGGTCAGGACGGGCGACCCCGGCACGGCCGACAGCCGCACCTCCGGCCGCGGGATGGACATCCGGCCCAGGGCCTCCTGGACCAGCTCCCGCAGGCGTTCCCCGCCCGCGGTCGGCGTCCCCCCGGAGAGCACCACCAGCTCCGGGTCCACCACCGAGGCGATCACCGCCAGCCCGACCGCCAGCCGTTCGGCCAGCTCGGCCAGGAAGGCCTCGCCCCCGGCACTGTCCAGGGCCCCGGCCACCGCCTGCGCCGCGTCGGCGCCGCGCAGCCCGTGCCGGCGGGCCAGCGCCAGTACCGCGGGCTCGCCGGCCAGGTCCTGGAACCCGCCGGACACCTTCCGGCGGGCGTTCAACGACACCGGGGCGTCGGGCACCGGCATGTAGCCGACCTCGCCCGCACCCCCGGTGAAACCCCGGTGCAGCCGGCCCGCGATCACGATCGCCGCGCCGATGCCCTCCTCGGCCCACAGCAGCACGAAGTCCTCGCACCCCGCCGCCGCCCCGCCGGCCTGCTCCGCCACCGCGGCCAGGTTCACGTCGTTCTCGATCGACACCGGCGCGCCCAGGGCCTGCTCCAGCTCCTCCACCAGCCGCGGCGAGTGCCAGCCCGGCAGGTGCGAGGCGTAGCGCAGCTTCCCGGTCACCGGGTCCGGCGCGCCGCCGATCCCGATCACCACCTCGCGCAGCGACCCGGGCGCGAGCTGCGCCCGGCGCACCGTCTCCGCGACGGCCTCCGCGACCCGGGCCACCGTCTCCGCGGCCGGCCACCCCTTGGTCGACACCCGGTGCTCGGCCAGCGTCGCCCCGGTGATGTCCGCGACCGCGACCCGGACCGTGGTGCTGGTCACGTCCACGCCCGCGACGTGGCCGGCGGCCGGGTTCACCTGGTAGAGCTGGGCGTTCGGCCCCGGCCCGCCGGCGGTCGTCCCGACCGGCACCACCAGCCCGACGGCCTCCAGCCGGGCCAGCAGCTGCGAGGCGGTCGGCTTCGAGAGCCCGGTCAGGCTCCCGATCTGGGTGCGGGACAGCGGGCCGTTGGCGAGCAGCAGCTCCAGCGCGGCGCGGTCGTTTATGGCCCGCAGCAGACTCGGCGTACCGGCCAGCGGGGAACGGGGCGTCTTTCGGGTGGTCACGGCCCGATCCTCCTCTGCGTACGCGGTTGCGGCCAACTGTTAGGAAAGTTTCCAATCATGAGTCGCGGATGTCAACGCCCCGACACCGGTTCGTTGTGCGGTGCCGCGCCGAGGAAGGGGCGGGCGGTGCTGCCGAGCGGCGGACGGCCCCGTGCCGTCCGTCCGCCCGCCGCGTCCTGACGATCCGTCAGAAGATCCCGCTGATCTGCGCGTTGGCGGAGACCACCGCCGTGACCAGCACGGTCAGCACCGCGCCCAGCCCGGTGGCCAGGTAGAGCCGCCGCTGCGGCGAGCCGCCCGGGAACGCCAGCACGCCGCCGGTGATCGCGGCGCCCGCGGTGACCGACTCGACCGCCACCTTGGCCGCGGTGACCGTCGCGGCGGCCTCCGGCAGGTCGCCCACCAGGTAGGTGAGCAGCAGGTAGGCGGTGAGGGCCAGGCCGAGCCCCAGCAGCGCGAAGCCGCCGACGATCCGCAGCAGCACGGCCCGGGCCGCCCGGCCCCTGGCCTCGGCCCCGGCCCCGTACGCAGCGTCCTCGTCGTCCTCGAACGGCTCCCAGGCCGCGTCCCCGGTCGCCGCCGCGTGGACGGGCGCCGCCCCGTACGACGGAACCGGAGGGCCGTACGACGGAACCGGGGGCCCGTACGAGGGCGACGGCGGGCCGAACGAGGGCGGCGGGCCGTACGCGGGCACGGGCGGGCCGTACGCGGGCGGCACCGCGGGCGTGCGGTCCAGCGCGGTCGGCACCGGCCCGGGGCCCGGCGGCACCGCCGGGACGGCCGGTGGCGCGGGCGGCGCGGGCGGGGCGGGGAACGCGGGGGCGGCGGCCGGGTCGCGCAGCGTCCGCAGGGCGGCCTCGGCGGTGGGGCGGGCGGCCGGGTCCTTCGCCATCAGCTGCCCGATCACGCCGGACAGCGGGCCGGGGCCGGGCAGCGGCGCGGGGTGGTGGGCGAAGACCGCGAGCACCGAGTCCGAGACGCTGTCGCGGCGGAACGGCGAGTGCCCGGTGGCCGCGTGGTAGAGCGTCACCCCGCGGGAGAACAGGTCGCCGGCCGGGGCGGCCTCGCGGCCCTCGGCGCGCTCCGGGGCGATGTACTCGAAGGAGCCGACGACCGTCCCGGCGGCGGTCAGCGCGGTGTCGGCGGCGTGCACGGCGATGCCGAAGTCGGTGAGCAGCACCCGCCCGTCGGCGGCGAGCAGCACGTTGGCGGGCTTCACGTCCCGGTGCACGATCCCGGCGGCGTGCGCGGCGGCCAGCGCGCCGAGCACGGCGTCGCCGATCGCGGACAGCCGGGGTGCGGGGATCGGCCCGACGGCGCGGATCTCGTCGTCCAGGGTGCGGCCGGTGACCAGTTCCATCACGATCCACGGCACGCCCTGGTCGATCACCACGTCGTGCACGGCCACCACGTTGGGGTGGTTGCGCAGCCGGGCGGCGTGCCGGGCCTCGCGCTCGGCGCGGGCCGCGTTGGCGGCCGCGGCCTCGCTCGGCCCGCCCTGCGGGAGCAGCACCTCCTTGACCGCGACGTCGACCCGCAGCCGCTCGTCGACGGCCTTCCAGACCCGGCCGAACCCGCCCGCACCGAGCTGCTCGACCAGCCGGTACCGCTCGCCGACCAGTGCGCCGGCGTAGCCCCCCTGCGACATGCATCCCCCTCGTCCGCACCGTGCGACGCCAGAGGATCCCACACCCCGGCCCCCGGGAGAATCCGCGGGCCGGGCTGACGCACCGTCACTTTCCCTGGGCTCGGAAGTGATGCTCCGTCAGCCCTGGTGCGGGAGAAGTCAGTTGCCCGTCCCGGTGAAAACGGACGATTCGGTTCCGAGGCGCCGCCGGGGCCGGTAGCCTCCCAGCGACCGACGCGCTCCGGGGGGAGCGGAGGGCGGTCCTTGAAGGAGGAACGTGCGAGTGATCAGAGAGCAGTACCGGCGCCCCGCCGCGCTGGCGGGCATACTCGCGGTCGGCCTGGTGGCCGGCGCGACGGCCGCCGCACCCACCGCCTTCCCGGCCTCGGCGGACGGGTCGGTGACGGTGCGGGTGGTGCGGGCGGTGGACGAGAGCGGGACGTGGAGTCCGGCGCTGGAGCCGGGCCTGGCCGGGGTGACG
>NZ_JOGH01000121.1:0-19882 GCF_000721345.1 Kitasatospora sp. NRRL B-11411
GGATCCGGCGCCGTCCTTGGGGACGGCGGCGCAGGCCGCGCCGAACGGGGCGTCGGCCATCGCCGCCGAGGCGGTGGGGCTCGACATCGCGGCGGAGCTGGTGGCCGCGGTCGGGGCGGAGGACGAGCCGGAGCTCGACCCGCCACTGCTGCTGCACGCGCCCAGGGTCAGGGTCAGGGCGCCGGCGGCGAACAGGGCGGTGAAGGTGCGGCGGGTGGTGACGGACATGGCGAAGTACTCCTCGGTACGGGTGAAGTGGTGCTGATGGACGGCTGAGTGGTGGTCAGGTGACGGCGACGACGGTGCTGTGCCAGCCCGTCGCCCCGGCGGGGAAGGGCGTCGCGCGCTGCTCGGGCTGCACGGCGCCGGTGGCATCGGTGGCGCGGACCTCGATCCGGTGGGTGCCGGGGCTCGCCCCGGACCAGCGGTAGGTCCACTGCCGCCACAGGTCGGGCCCGGCGTCGGCGGCCAGTTCGGCCTGCTGCCAGGGCCCGCCGTCGACCCGGACCTCCACGGCGGCGATGCCGCGGTGGGTGGCCCAGGCCGTCCCGGCGACGTCCACCTCCCCGGCGGGGACCTTGGCGAACGGGGCGGGGACCTCGATCCGGGAGGCGGTGCGGACGGTGCCGGTGCGGTCCCAGCCGCGCCGCACCCAGTACGGGTCGAAGGCGGCGAAGGTGGTGACCTCCAGGTCGACCAGCCACTTCGTCGCGGAGGTGTAGCCGTAGAAGCCCGGCACCAGGCTGCGGCACGGGAAGCCGTGCGCGAGCGGCAGCGCCTCGCCGTTCATGGCGACGGCGAGCAGGGCGCGGCGGCCGTCGAGCACGGACTCCAGCGGGGTGCCGATGGTCATGCCGTCCTTCGAGCGCCCCACCAGCTGGTCCGCCCCGGACCGGACCCCGGCCCGGCGCAGCAGCGCGGGCAGCGAGGCCCCCAGCCAGCGGGAGGTGCCGACGTAGGGGCCGCCGACCTCGTTGGAGACGCAGGAGAGGGTGTAGTCGAGCTCTTCGAGCGGCTCGCGCAGCAGCTCGTCGAAGGTGATCAACTGCGGGCGGTCCACCAGGCCGTGGACGCGCAGCGCCCAGTCGCGCGGGTCGATCCTGGGGATCGTGAGCGCGGTGTCGACCCGGTAGAAGTCGCCGTTCGGGGTGGTGAACGGCGACAGGCCCGGGACGGGCGGGTGCACGGCGCTCGGCAGCGGCGGCAGCGGCGCGGCGGGCGCGGGGAGCCGCACGGCATCGCGGGCGGCGGTGACGTCGAACCTGCGGTCGGTCAGGACGCGTCCGCCGACCCCGGCCAGCGCACCCACCGCGAAGGTCCCGGCGGTGGCGGCCAGTACCGTCCGACGGCTCGTCAACCCGACCGGCCGTGGCGGAACTTCGGGCCCGGCGCCCTCCGGCCCTTCCGCCACCTGCTCCGTCCCCTCGCCCTCCGCCGCCCCCGGACGGTGCGCGGCGGCGCCGGACAGCGCCCGGCGGTACAGCCGGACCAGGAACAGGACGGCCGCGGCACCGACCAGGCCCGCGACGATCGACGGGGCGCAGTCGGCGGCGGCCGCGCCGGGACGCGACAGGGCCGCCCAGGCGCCGAGGGCGCCGAAGACCCCGAAGACCGCCGCCCCGGCGGCCGGGCGGCGCACCGCCAGCAGGCCGGCCAGCGCGGCGAGCAGCGCCATCGTCAGGTAGATGCCGCCCAGCAGCACCGTCTTGTCGTGGGTCCCGAAGGTGCGGACCGCGTACTCCTTCAGCGGAGTCGGCGTCAGGTCGATCGCCGCCGAGCCGACCGCGATCACCGGCGCGGTCGGCGCCCCCGTCGCGTACGCCACCAACTCGCCCGCGCCCAGCGCTGCCACCGCGGACGCGAGACCGATCGCGGCCGCCCCGGCGGCGCGCAGGACGCGGTGGCGACGGCCGGGAGCCACGGCGGGGGGAGTCGGTTCATCTGTCACATCTGCGGTTCGGGGCACCGGTGGAGCCGGATTGGTCGAAGTTGCCGGATCGTCCGATCGGGTGGAACCGGCGCCCAGGTCCGCCTGCTCCGGGAGCAGCTCTGCTAACGAGCCGATTCCCCGTCCGCGACGCCGGTCCCGCCGGTGGCGGCCAGGCAGGCGGCGAGCGCGAACCTCGGCCACCGTCGGCCCGGTCGCCCTCCTTGCCGCTTCCCGCCCGCCCGCAGGGCGAAGGCCGGGGCGTCCTGACGGGCCGTCGGCAGTGCGGCCCTCAGGGACGCGCGCGCCGCCGCGCTCTCGGCGGACCCCAGCCGGGCCGGGGTCGCCCGGAACTCGGCGACCTCCCCGGCGCAGGCCGGGCCCCGGACCGTCCGGTGGATCAGGCCGGCAGGTCCTCCAGACCGCGGGCGGTGACCAGGCGCGCGGCGCCGTCGGAGAGCTGGTAGGACAGGCCGACCACGGCGGTGCGCCCGGCCGCGACGGCGTCGGCCAGCACCCGGGAGCGCTCCAGCAGCACGTCGACGGTCTGTTCCACGTGGACGTCGATGAAGTCGTGGTCGCCGGTGCGCCCGGCGCCGCGCGCCGCCAGCACGCTGGGGGTGACGCGTTCGACGAGGTCGCGGACGTACCCGCTGTAGGCGGCGCCCTCCTCCACCGCTCCCCGGGCCGCGGCGACCGCCCCGCAGGAGTCGTGGCCGAGGACGACGACCAGCGGGCAGTCCAGCAGGGCGACGCCGTACTCGATGCTGCCCAGGGCCTCGGCGCCCAGGACGTGCCCGGCGGTGCGGACCACGAACAGGTCGCCCAGACCGCGGTCGAAGATGATCTCGGCGGCGAGCCGGGAGTCCGAGCAGCCCAGCAGGACCGCGAACGGACGCTGGGAGGGGGCGGTCTCGGCCCGCCGGGCGGCGTCCTGGTTGGGGTGCAGGGGCGTGCCGTCGGTGAAGCGGCGGTTGCCGGCGAGCAGGGCGGTGAAGGCGTTGGCAGCGGTCATCTGATCATCGGTCATGCCCACCAGCGTACGGTCGGCGCGCCGGCGCCTTCCCGCAGGGCCGCCGGACGGCTGAGGGACCGGCCCGCCCGGCCCTGACGGCCTCCGGTGCCCGGGGCGGGGACGCCGTGCGATTCCGTCCGCGCCCCGACGCAGCGGAGCGACCGATCCGCGCCGTGTGCCGCTCCGAATACAGGGAGACAGGCAACAGCCGAGGGCCGCCCGGCCCCGTCCGACGGAGGGCGAACGATGACCGCACCCACGACCCGGGACAGCCGGGTACCCGGACAGCGCAGGGGCGCCCGGGCGAGCGCCGCCGACGTGCTCGAACCCGTTCTCCACGAGCTGTTCGCGGGGCCGCCGCCCTTCGCCCTGCGCCTGTGGGACCGCTCCACGACGGGCCCGGCGGACGGGCCGCGGGTGCTGGTACGCCACCGCCGGGCGCTGCGCAGGCTGCTGTGGCAGCCGGGCGAACTCGGCCTGGCCGACGCCTGGATCAGCGGGGAGCTCGACGTCGAGGGCGACCTCGGCGAGGCGCTGTCCGCCGTCCGGCAGGGCCTCGCCGGACGGACGGTGGGGCGCCCGGCCCCGCGCAACTGGCCCGCCCTGGCGGCCGCGGCCGCCAGGCTCGGCGTGGTCGGGCCGCCGCCGCCCCGGCCCGGCGGCCGGGCCAAGGTCCGCGGGGCCCTGCACAGCCGGGGCCGCGACCGGGCGGTGATCAGCCACCACTACGACCTGTCGAACGAGTTCTACGCCCTGCTGCTCGGACCGGCCATGGCCTACTCGTGCGCCTACTACACCTCGGACGACCAGCCCCTGCAGGCCGCCCAGGAAGCCAAGTTCGACCTGATCTGCCGCAAGCTCGACCTGCGCCCCGGCGCGCGCCTGCTCGACGTCGGCTGCGGCTGGGGCGCGCTCGCCCGGCACGCCGCCGTCCACCACGGCGCCCGGGTCACCGCCGTGACCCTCTCCGCCCGCCAGCACGCCCACGCCCGGGCCCTGGTGGCCGAGGCGGGCGTCGCGGACCTGGTCGACGTCCGCCGCTGCGACTACCGGGAGATCGCCGCGGACGCCTACGACGCCGTCAGCTGCGTGGAGATGGGCGAACACGTCGGCGAGGACCAGTACCCCGACTTCGCCGCCCGCCTGCACGCCCTGCTGCGCCCCGGCGGCCGACTCCTGGTCCAGCAGATGTCGCGCGGCGCCGCGGCGCCCGGCGGCGGCGCGTTCATCGAGGCGTACATCGCCCCGGACATGCACATGCGCCCGCTCGGGCAGACCGTCGACCTGATCGAGGCCGCCGGCCTGGAGGTGCTGCACACCGAGGCGATGCGCCCGCACTACGCCCGCACCATCGACGCCTGGCGGACCACCCTCACGCAGCACCGGGACCGCTTCGACGCCCTGGTCGGACGGCCCGCGGTACGGCTGTGGGAGCTCTACCTGGCCGGGAGCTCGCTGGCCTTCGCCGAGGGACGGATGGGCGTCGACCAGCTCCTCGCCCGCCGCCCCGGCGACGCCGACCGGCCCGTCAGGCCCGCCGAGTGGTACGGGAACTGATCCGCCGGCCCCTGCACCGGGCCCGCCGCCCCCGGGAGGCCGAACGCGGCAACGCCCGGACCTCCGACCCCACCACCCGCACCGCTCCGGACGCGGACCGGTGCGCCGACCGCCACGACGAAGAGTCCCATGCCCCCTCGCACCGTTCACCTCCCCGCCGGCACCCGCTCCGTGCTGCTCGTCCTGCACGGCGGCCGGGCCGAGAGCCTCGCCCGCCAGCCCCGGCTGGGACTGGCCAGGCTCCGCATGCGGGCCTTCGGCGCGGCGGTCCGCCGCCTGGCCGCCGACCCGTCGCTCGCGGAGGTCGAGGTGCGGTACCGCTACCGGGGGTGGAACGGCGGGCACGCCCACCCCGTCGCCGACGCGGCCCTGGTCCTGCGGGAGATCGCCTCCCGGGCGCCCGACGCGAAGGTCGTGCTGCTCGGGCACTCCATGGGCGGACGGGCGGCGCTCGCCGTCGCCGGCCACCCGCAGGTCCTCGGCGCCGTCCTGCTGGCGCCGTGGTGCCAACCCGGCGACCCGGTGGGGCAGTTGCGCGGCAGGCGCTTCGTGGTCCTGCACGACCCGTCCGACCGCGTCACCAGCGCGGAGGGCTCCCGCGCCTTCGCGGCCCGGGCCCGGCGGGCCGGCGCCGAGGTGCGGTTCGTCGCGATGCCCCGGGGCGGGCACGCCATGGTCAGCGGCGCCGGGGCCTGGCAGCGCCTCGCGGCCCGCTCGGTCACGGCGATCCTCGCGGGGGAACCGCTGCCGGACCTCCCCCCGGATGCGTCGTGACGCCGTCCCGCCCGGGGCGGCGCCGACCTGGTGCCTCGCCCGCACGTCCTGCGGGAGTACGCGCTACTGGCCGACGGCGAGTGAGGCGAGGGGCGCTGGTCGGCCCGCACGGAGACCTGGCCTGGAGGTGCGCCCCGAGGCGGGAGTCCGACGCCGTGTTCTCGTCCCTGACCGGCGGCGGCGGGACGTCCACGGTCCCGCCGGGCGAGGAGCGCCACGTGCGGGGCGGCTCCTACGAGCACGGAACCCTGATCCGGCACAGCAGGTGGATGACGAGCGGCGGCGCCGTCGAGCGGCGGCGCCGTCGAGCGCCGCGAGGCCGTCACCGGCCGGGCCACCGCCCAGCTCTACGGCCGCCGGGGCGCCAACGTCGTCCTCCTCGCCCGCGGCAGCGCCGGACGACTGGAAGCGGCGGCCCGGTCCTGCCGCCGCGCACGGGTCGGTGCGCCGGATGCGGGCGGGAGCACGGTTCGGAGCGCCGGGGTCAGGCGGCGGCGTTGAGCAGGTCGAGGGCGCTCTGCTGGCAGCCGTAGTCGGTGCTGCCGGGGCCGCCGGCCCAGTGCGGGCCGTACTGGTCGAGCGGGTTGCGGTCCTTGGTGTGGGCGGAGTCGGCCCAGGCGGTGAGGGCCGGAGCGTAGGGGTGGTCGCCCAGTTGGGCGTTGAGCCGGCCCAGGCCGCGGACGTAGGCGCCCTTGAAGGACGGGCCGTCGCCGGTGCAGCCGTCGCCCTCGCCGGGTTCGCGCAGCACGCCGCCGCTGGTGAGGCGGGTGGTGGAGGCGTCGGCGAGGGTGCGGGCGGTGGTCAGCAGGGTCGCGTCGCCGGTGGCCCGGTAGAGCTCGGTGAGGCCGCCGAGGACCACGCCCTGGTTGTACGTCCAGGTGGGTTGGCCGTTGTTGGCGCAGGCGCCGTCGAGGCCGTCGTTGACCAGGTGGTCGGCGTTGACCATGCCGCTGCCGCGGAACCAGTTCCACTCGTCGCGGGCCCGCTGCAGGTAGGCGGTGTCGCCGGGGACGCGGTTGTGCAGGGCGGCGGTGAGCTGGAGGAACAGTTCGTTGGTGATGGCGTTCTTGTAGGTGCTGCCGGTGTTCCAGCGCACCCCGCCGCCGCAGGAGCCGGTCCAGTTGGCGGACATGTGGTCGGCGTCGGCGCGGGCGGTGGAGAGGTAGCGGCTGTCGCCGGTCAGGTCGTAGGCCGCCACCCAGGCCAGGCCCCACCAACCGGTGTCGTCGAGGTACTCGTTGGTGAAGTTGCCGCCCTGCGTGCCGAGGTTCCTGTCGTAGGTCTCGGCGATCGCGTAGGTGTAGCTGTTCATGCCGCTGACCCGGGCGTTGTCGATGATCGCGGTCAGCGCGTTGGCGGCGGTCCACCAGCCGTTGCCGCCGAAGAGCCCGGTGCCGCGGTCGAACGACATCATGAGCGCGGTCGCGGCGGCGGTGCGCCGGTCCCAGGCGTTCCAGGTGGTGCGCGCCCAGGGGGTGCAGGCGATGGCGCCGCCGACCTGGCCGCAGGCCCGCAGGGCGCCGACGCCGCGGTTGTTCCAGTCGTCGACGTTGTACATCAGGGTGCGCCAACCGCTGCCGCCCGCCGGGACCCTGGTGTCGCCGAGCTTGCTGCCGCCGCTCCAGGTGCGGCCGCCGTCCGTCGAGCGGTCCAGCCACACCTCGTCGCCGCCGGTGCCGCCGGTGATCGACGCCCAGCCCATGGCGTCGGCGTCGTCGACGTGCAGCACGAGCGTGCGGCCGGACAGCGCCGCGGAGACCGGCTGCCGGTCCTGCGGGCTGAGCGCGGGGTCGCGGGTGTCGCAGTACTTGTTGCAGATCGCGGCGTTGGCGGCCGCGGCCCGGGCTGCGGGCGCTCCGGGCACGGCGAGCCCGAGGACCACGAGACAGGCGGCGAAGGGCAGGTGCCATCGTTTCATCGGTGCGTCTCCAGAAGGCAACGGACGGTCTGTCACCGAACCGGCTGCGGCGCGGTGCGGCGCGGTGCGGTAAGCAAAGAAGACCCTGGCAACGTTGTCAACGACGCGAACGGACTTCAAGCCATGACGGCGGCCGCGGGAAGGGTCAGGCACCTGCGGGCCGACCTGCTCCTCGTCCCGGTTCGCCGGCGGCGGGGAACGCCCCGGCCCGGGCGGGGGCCCGGGCCGGGAGGCGGCGGTCAGCCGACGAAGCCGATGATGCCGAAGCCGGGGCGGCCCTCCACCCGGCGGAGCCAGGCGATGACGTCGAAGACGGCCTTGGCCACGTCGGGCTCCAGCGGCGGGGCGTGGTCGTCGCGCTTGGTCTGCTCGAACTGCTCCAGCGCCGCCAGGCACCGCTCGTGCGTCCACTCCCCGCAGGCCGGGTACTCGAGGCTGTGGGGCAGACCCGCGGGCAGGCCGCGGTCGTAGCCGAACTCCGCCACCGACACCTCGGTGATCCGCAGCGCCCGCAGGCCCTCGTCCACGGCGTCCAGCCAGGCGCCCCGGAACGGGGAGAAGCTGGAGTTGTCGAGGAACCGGCCGGTCGTCCAGCACAGCCGCTGGTAGGCACAGACGTACTGGAAGGCGTGCTCCCGGTCCCCCGAGTAGGGCCCGCCGTTCACCACCGCGCGCAGCGCCTCGGCGGAGGACGGGGCGCCGTTCTCGATCTCGAAGGAGAAGTAGTCGTCGTCCGCGGCCAGTTCGTCGCCGTACCGGTCGTGGACGAGCTGCAGCAGTTGCTCGTCGCCGGAGCCGACCAGGCCCCGGGTGGCGGTGGGGTCGAGCAGGAAGACGTGGAGGGAGGAACTCATGCGGTGCACCCTATGCGCTGCGCCGGACAGCAGGGCGAGGGGAACCCCGGCCCGGATCAACCCGCTTGGGGCGCGGGCCAGTTGCCCGAACGGGCCAGGGTCAGGACCAGGGCCGCGATGTTCCAGGCGTCGTCCGCGCCGCTGTGGTGGCGGCCCTCCAGGGGGAGGCCGGCCAGCTCCAGGGCCTGCGCCATGCCGGGCCGCTTGCGCAGGCCGCGGGCCTCGGTGAAGGCGGCCTTGGCGTTGGTGTGCCGGTGGCCGAACGGGTACGCGGTGCCGGTCGCCCGGCACTGGCGGGCGAACTGCTTGCGGTCGTAGTCGCCCCAGCTGGCCCAGGGCCGCTCGCCCGCCGCGTGCTCGGCGGCCAGCAGGCGGCAGGCGTCCGGGAACGGCAGGCCGGTGTCCACCTCGGACGGGGTGAGGCCGGTCAGTTCGGTGCAGAAGTCACTGACGGCCGACCGCCGGGGACGGACCAGGATCCGGTGCCGGGAGACCCGTTCGAGCGAGCCGAGGTCCACCACCGTCAGCCCGACCTCGATGATCTCGCTGACCTGGCCGGGCGGCGGCTGCCCGTCCCAGCAGGTGGCCTCGATGTCCACCACGTTCAACAGCCCCTGTTCCATGGGGGGATGGTGGGCGGTGCCCGCCGCCCCGGTCAACCGGATATCGCCTCCGGTGGCGCGGTGCCCCGGCGGTTCGTAGCAGCTCGGGCGGGGGCGGGTGGCGCGAAGCGGAAACGATTCACCCGGGGGAGGGGCCGGGGCGGCGGAGCCGTGCGGGGCCGGGCGGCCCGGGGTGATGGTGGGGCGATGGAGACGGGACACGGACCGCACGCGTTCGCCGACGTGGTGGTGCTGACGGCCATCGCCCTGGTGCGGGCCGGGGGCGGCGGGACGGAGGCGGCGCTGCTGGACGAGTTCGTCGAGCGCCACGGCACCGGCGCCTGCCGGGCGCTGGTCGCCGCGCTGGCGGAACTGGTGGCGCGGCAGGCCGCCGACCGGCAGGTGCTGGCGGAACGGCTGGAGGAGTGGGAGTTCGCGGTGCTGACGGGGACGTACTGGAACCGGTAGCCACCGTGCTGCCGCCCCGCGGTCCCGTCACGCGGGCCGGGTCTCGCCGGTGGTGCGCGGGCCGTCGGTGGTGCGCGGGCCGGGTCTCGCCGGTGGTGCGCGGGCCGTCGGTGGTGCGCGGGCCGGGTCTCGCCGGTGGTGCGCGGGCCGTCTGTGGTGCGCCGGTGGCGCGCGGGGCGAGGTGGATGCAGGTGGTGACGGACATGCACATTGCGTGTCGGGATCGCCATATGACGGTAATGCAATCTTCACGGCTTGGTATCTACCCGCATAGACACCCGGCTGCCACGCTGGCCCGGCACCCTCGCCCCGCCCCTTCGCCGAGCCCAGGAGCGCCCCCGTGCAGAATCGTTCCCTCCGCCGTCTCGCCGCCGTCGCGGTCACCGCCGTCCTCGCCGCCGGAGCCGTCACCGCGAGCACCGGCACCGCCCAGGCCGCGCTGCCCACCCCGGTCTCCGCCACCACCGCCCGCGGCTACCTGGCCCAACTGACCGTCAAGGCCGAGAACCGCACCGGCTACAGCCGCGACCTCTTCCCGCACTGGATCACCATCTCCGGCAGCTGCAACACCCGCGAGACCGTGCTCAAGCGCGACGGCTCCGGCGTGGTCACCGACGCCAACTGCGCCGCCACCTCCGGGACCTGGTTCTCCCCGTACGACGGCGCCACCTGGCACGCCGCCTCCGACCTGGACATCGACCACCTGGTGCCGCTGGCCGAGGCGTGGGACTCCGGCGCCTCCGCCTGGACCACCGCGCAGCGCCAGGCGTTCGCCAACGACCTGACCCGCCCGCAGCTGATCGCCGTCACCGACAGCGTCAACCAGGCCAAGGGCGACAAGGACCCGGCCGAGTGGCTGCCCTCGGTGACGGGTTACCGCTGCACCTACGTCCGGGCCTGGGTGCAGGTGAAGTACTACTACAAGCTGTCCGTGGACAGCGCCGAGAAGACCGCGCTCACCAACGTCCTCAACGGCTGCTGAGGACCGCGCAGTTCGGCCCGGACCGTCCGCGCGGGGTCTCCGTGCGGACGGTTTGGGGCATTTGTGCCCTCGAATGGCGAAATGTCCGATCGGCGCGTCTTCGTCCTGGTCAAACCCCTTTTCCGGCATGCTTGCTGACGGAAACGACGGGTGGTCTGGTGCGGGCGGAGGGCGGGCGGATGGACAGGCGGAGCTTCCACCGGGCGGGGGTCGCGGCCGGCACCGGGCTGTTCGCGGCCGCGACGGGCGGCCGGACGTACGCCGCACCGGCGCACCAGGCGCAGGCGCACGCGTACCCCGCGCCGCCGTACTCCGCCGGCTACCCGGCCCCGGGGTACGCGGAGCCCGGCTACCCGGCACCGGCCTACCCGGCGCCGCCGTACGGGGCCTCCGGGTACGCGACTTCCGGGTACGGGGCCCCGGCGTACCCGGAAGCCCCGTACCCGGGGCCGGGGTACGTGGTGCAGCCGCGGGCGGCCTCGTACGGGTCGGTGCTCTCGGACGGCCTGGTGGCGCCGTGGACGCTGCGGCAGGTGGCCGCGGGCGAGTTGAACATCGGGTACGCGGAGTGCGGCCCGTCCGACGGCCCGGTGGTGGTCTGCCTGCACGGCTGGCCCTACGACATCCACAGCTTCGCCGACGCCGCCCCGCTGCTGGCCGTGCGCGGCTACCGGGTCGTGGTGCCCTACCTGCGCGGCCACGGCCGCACCCGGTTCCGCTCCGAGCGGACCCCGCGCAACGCCCAGCAGGCGGCCGTCGCCCACGACCTGGTCGCCCTGCTGGACGCGCTCGGGATCAGCCGCGCCCTGCTCGCCGGATTCGGCTGGGGCGCGCGGACGGCCGCGATCGTCGCCGCGCTGCGGCCCGAACGGGTCCGGGCACTGGTGTCGATCGGCGGCTACCTGATCACCGACGTCCGGGCGCAGGACGAGCCGCTGGACGCGGAGTCCGAACACGCCTGGTGGTACCAGTACTACTTCACCACCGAACGCGGCCGGCGCGCCCTGAACGACCGCCGCCTGCGCCGCGACCTGTGCCGGCTGGTGTGGCAGACGGTCTCGCCGACCTGGCGGTTCGAGGAGGAGGTGTTCGACCGCGCCGCCACCGCCTTCGACAACCCCGACTACCCCGAGATCGTGCTGCACAACTACCGCTGGCGGCTCGGCCTGGCCGACGGCGAACGCCGCTACGACGCGGACGAACGGCGGCTCGCCACCCGGCCGGTGATCACCGTCCCCACCGTCACGCTCGACGCGGGCCGCGACCCGTTCACCGCGCCCGGCAGCAGCCGCGCCTACCGCGACCGGTTCGTCGGACCCTACCTGCACCGCACCGTCGACGGGATCGGCCACAACCTGCCGCAGGAGGCGCCCGGCGAATTCGTCCGCGCGGTGCTCGACGCCGACCGGCTGTGAGGACCTCCCGCCAACCCTCCGGCGCAGTGCGGTGGTCGGGGCGCGACCGGCGCGGCCCGCACCGCCGGTGCCCCCGCCGGTTCCGGTGAGTAGCATCCTCGGCAGGAACGACGGCACCGCACCGGAACCGACGGGGGAGCACCGCATGAGCGAGCAGCGCAGGCACTGGTGGCAGCCCCGCGAAGTCCGCGACCCGCTCCCCGAGCCGCCCGCCCCGACCGGCCGGCCGACCTTCGACCTGGTGCGCCGCGGCTACGACTGCGCCCAGGTCGACGCCCACCTCGCCCTGCCACCCGCCCAGCGCCCCCGCCCCGCCGCCTTCGACCTCGCCCGCCGCGGCTACGACCGCGCCCAGGTCGACCGGGCCCTGGCCGCCGGGGCCTGAACGGGCCCGGGCGGGTCCGTGACGTGGTGTCAGGCGGCGGGCGGGGCCCGAACGGCGGCGACCGGCAGGCGGGTTGACGGCCCGGCGGAAAACCCGTTGCCCGCGCACCGCACTCCGGCGGATACTCCCCACGCCGGAAGGAGCGCTGTGTGGAGACCCTCGTCTGCGCGCACTGCGGGGCGGCCCTCACCGGGCCCGTCACCAGGGTCAGGTTCCCGCCGTACGCCAACCACCCGGTGGGCAACGGCCACCCGATGCCCGTCCTGATGGCGGCCGGCAGCTACGCCGTCGACCCCGAACCGTCCGGAGGGCGCTGGCGGAGCTGGGCGGAGCTCGCCGAGGGGGAGGCCGAGGCGCGCGGCTACTACGCGCCCGTCGAAGGAGTGCGGGACGGCCCGGTCGGGTGGATGCTGTGCGCGCCCGGCGACGCCACCGGCACGGTGCTGGTCCGCGAACGAGCCGTCGTCTCCTGCTGCGGCATCACCGGCGACAACCTCTCCTGTGCCGCCTGCCTGCGCCCGGTGGGCGAACGCGCCGACGAGTGCTCGATCTGGCAGACCGCCCGGTTCGACCCCCGCGCGGTGCGCGCCGTCCCCACCGGGCCCGACCGGCCGCCCGCCGGTTGGGCGGAACTGCTCCACGACCGCTCCGGGCCGCTGCCGGTCGACGCCCGGGGCCGCTGGAACGAACGGTGCGAACAGGAAGTCGCAGTCACGCTCGCGCACCTGATCGCGGCCGCCGACGGCAGCCCCGTCAGCATCGGGCACGGGCCCACCGCCGAACTCCTCGGCCGGGAACTGGCCCGCCGCCTGCGCACCGCCACCGGCCCCGCCAAGCGCTGCACCCTGTACGGCCCCGACCTGCCGCGGAGCCGCCCGCACCCCGACATCGCCCTCGTCCCGCTGCACCCCGACACCGGCGAGGTCTGGCCCGCACCGCCCGGCGTCCGCGCCGTTCCGCTGCACGCCGAGATCTGGCGCCACCTGGCCTTCCACGACGAACGGCCCGCGGTCCGGGCCGGGCACCGGCTCCGTGCCGAACTGGCCCGCGACGACCCGCAGCCACCCCACCGCGGCTACTGGCTGTGGGTCGACCACCAGCTGGTCCGGGACCTGCTGGCCCGGATGCCCGCCGTCCGCAGACCGGGGGTGCGCGCCGCGTACGACCTGGTCCGGCGCGGCTACGACCACGGCTGAACGCCGCCCGCTCCCACCGTCGGACGGAGGAGGAGCCCGGCTCCCGCCCACCGGCCGGTCCGCCGCCCTGGCCCGGGCGGGTTCGTGACGTGGCGTCAGGCGGTGGGGGCGGTGGGTTCCTTGGGGGAGGAGTCGCGGGCCGTCTCGGCCTGGCGGGCGGTTTCGGTGAGCCAGGTCCGGAAGTGTTCGAATGACAGTGGGGGAGAGGCCGGGGAGTCCGGCCGCAGCGGGTCCGCGGGGAGGAAGGCGGCCCGGCAGCCCCGGCACAGCCAGGTCGCCTGCCAGAGCGCGTGGACGGGTCGCCACTGCTGGTAGGTGGCCGGCCAGGTGCCCGCGGCCTGGCGGCGGCGGTCCGCCGCGCGGCGGAGTGCCGTGCTCGCCCGGTAGAGGGCCACGGTGACCGCGGCCCGGGAGAGAAGGGAGAGCAGACCGTGGGCCGGCCCTCCGGCTTCCGACCGGACCAGCAGGGCGAGGGCGTCCAGGGTCGACAGCGCCGAGAGCGCCGTGAGCAGGAGCAGGACCGTCGAGGTGCGACTCCTGGCGACGGGCTCGTCCGGGACGTCCAGCAGTTTGCGGGTCGGCCGGTCCAGCCGGGTCTCGCGGTCCCGCAGGGCGGCCGGGACGGGCACGGTGAGGTCGGCCAGCGCGCACGCCGGGCAGGTGGCGGCCATCGGGAGCGGCTCCAGGGCATCGGGTGCCGGGCGGGGGAGAACCGGCAGTCGGCCAGCACTATAGGCCCACCGGGAGGAGCGCGCGGCGCCGGACCGCCCGCCGGATAAGGTCGCGGGCGGACCCTCGGCGTCAGGCGTCAGGTGCCGGGTGCCAGGTGTCGGGCGTCGGGCTGAAGGCGTAGGGCTGAGGGCGTCAGGCTGAAGAGAGGCTCCGCGATCGTGACAGGCGCACCGCACCCGCTGCTGGCGTACTTCCTGGCCGCCGCCGACGGCCGCTTCCCGCCCGCGGACGGCCGGGTCACGGTGCTGCCGCCGCTGCCCGGCGGCCTGGAGTGCTCGGTGGCGTTCACCGGGCACGCCGTCGTCGCCACCGCCCTCGACGCCCGCCGGGTCGCCGCGGCCGGGGCGGACGGCTACGGTGGCTCGCTCGCCCCCGGCTTCCTGCTGCACCTGGCCGGCCCCGGCGGCTGGATCGGCGTCACCGACGCCACCCTCACCGCCCGCGCCACCGGCGGCCCGCCCCGCCTCCCCATCCGCACCGACCAGGACGACCACCCCCGGGTCCGGTTCGCCCGCGACCAGCGCGCCGACGTCACCGTCCACGGCGACGAACGCGGCCTCGTCACCCTCGCCCACGGCCTGGCCGGCCGCCACGAACTCAGCATCGAACTGCACGACACCCACCCCGAGGGCCGCGGCCACGGCCGCTCCCTGCTGCGCGACGCCCTGACCCTGCTGCCCGCCGGCACCCCCGTCTTCGCCGCCGTCGCCCCCGGCAACGCCCGCTCCCTGCGCGCCTTCCTGGCCTGCGGCTTCACCCCCGTCGGCAGCGAGGTCGTGCTGCGCCCCGGTCAGTCCCGGCCGTCGGCGGGGTCCGGGTCGGCCGGGCCAGCCACGCCGCTGTAGGCCGGGGCGAAGAGGACCAGGGCGACCAGGTCCTCGGTGATGTCGTGGAAGCGGTGCGGTTCGCGGGCCGGGACGAACAGGGAGGTGCCGGGGCCGACGTCGACGGTGCGGGCGCCGGAGGTGAAGCGGGCGCGGCCCCGGGTGACGACGTAGACCTCGTCCTGGAGGTGGGGGGACTGGTCGTCGGTGGAGCCCGCGGGCAGCGAGTAGGTGCCGAAGCTCAGCGCGGGGACGCTCAGGTGCTCCGCGTAGTGGGGCGAGCCGTCCGGGGCGGGGCGGAAGTGACCGCTGTCGATGATCTCCATGACGACCGATCCTCGCACGGGGCAGGGGTGTTGGGGGAGACATGACGGGGGACGGGACGGGGTGGGACGGGGTGGGTCCGGGGGGTGAGCGACCGGGGCCGGGCGGGGAGTGGCGGCGGGTCAGCCGAGGTGGGTGAAGGTGTCCGGGACGGGCAGGGTGGTCCAGCGGGCGGTGGGCCAGAGCAGGACGCGGGCGCGGCCGATGACGTCGTCGACCGGGACGAAGCCGCCCGCCGGGTTGTGGAGTTGCTGGTAGCGGGAGTCGCGGGAGTCGTTGCGGTGGTCGCCCATCACCCACAGGAAGCCCGCCGGGACCTTGACGGTGCCGACCGGGAAGTCGTCGCAGGGAGTGGAGCCGGGGTAGAGGTAGGGCTCGTCCAGGGCGGTGCCGTTGACCTTCAGCGGCTGGCCCGCGTTGCACTCGACGGTGTCGCCGCCGACTCCGATCACCCGTTTGATCAGGTCCTTCTCGTCGGCGGCGGGCATCAGGCCGAGGTGGCTCAGCGCGCCCCGCAGGACGCCGCCGGAGCCGGTCGGCCCGGTCAGCCAGCCGCCGGGGTCCTTGAAGACCACCACCTCGCCGCGGTGCGGCCGCTCGCCGAGCCAGGGGCTGAACTTGTCGACCGCGACCCGGTCGTCCTTCTGCAGGGTGCCCATCATGGAGCCGGACGGGATCACGAACACCTGCACCAGGAAGGTCTTGATCAGCAGGGAGAGCAGCAGCGCGACGGCCACGCAGCCCAGCACCGTGCGGGTCCGGGAGGGGCCGAACACCCGGCGCCGGAACCGGAACCGGCCTCCCGGTCCGGGGGCGGGGCCAGCGGGGACGACGTCGGGGGCTGCGGTGGTCACGGTGGCTCCCGCCCGGGCGGTCGGGCCGTCCCGGGGCGGGTCGGCGGCGGTCGGCTCGGCGGCCATCGTACGTTCACCGCACGTGTGCCCGGCGTAAGGTGACGCCCTCGCAGGGGCGGGGACGCAGGTGTGCCGCGACCCGTCCCCCAACCGGTCGCGGCACACCCGTCTCACTGGGTCCTGCTGTGGTCGCCGTTCACGTGCTCCGGGTGGCTACAGGCGCTGCCACAGGGCCGGGACGACGTCGGGCGTCCAGGTGCTCTGCGAGGTGTGGGCCTGCAGGCACTTGTAGCTGACGCCGTTGTAGGTGACCACGTCGCCCGCGTTGTAGGCCACGCCCGCGGCCCAGGTGCCGCCGCCGGTGCCGCCGCCGTTGACCACCAGGGTGTAGCCGGTGGTGTGGGTGGCGGAGGGGCCGGTGCCGGTGACCGTGACGGTGTAGGTGCCAGCGGGGGTGGAGGAGGAGGTGGAGACCGTCATGGTCGCGCTGCCGCCGCTGGTGACGGAGGACGGGCTGAACGAGACGGTGGCGCCGGACGGGGCGCCGCTCGCGGTCAGCGACACGCTCTGCGCGTTGCCGGAGCTGGTCGAGGTGGCGACGGTGGCGGTGGCCGCCGAGCCCGCCTGGACGGTGCCGGTGGCCGGGTTCACCGCGAGGGTGAAGTCGTTGGCCGGGGTGGTCGTCCCGCCGACCGAGGTCTTCCAGATCGCGTACGCCACGCCGTCGGCGTTCCGGTTCAGCACCGTCGCGTTGACGTTGGAGGTGGTGTCGCACGCGGAGTGGTAGCAGGAGTCGTAGGACGCGTACGCGGTGCCGCCCCACTTGGCGGCCTGGGCCGCCGTCTTGGTGGCGTCGGCGCCCGCGGCGTAGCCGGAGGTCGGGATGCCGCCCTGCTGGAAGGAGTAGTCGTCGGAACGGCCCTGGCCCTCGACGTTCTCCTCCGGCTGGAGGTTCAGCGAGTCCCAGTACGCCTTGAGCGGCGCGGCGGTGGCCGAGTTGACGTTGTTGATGAAGTAGCCGGCGTTGGGGGAGCCGACCATGTCGAAGTTGTAGTAGCCCTTGATCGCGGAGCGCTGGGCGGAGGAGAGCTGGCCCACGTAGTACTGCGAGCCCTGCAGGCCCTGCTCCTCACCGGCCCACCAGGCGAACCGGACGTGCTTGCTCATGGTCGGGTTCTGCTGCGCCAGGGCGAGCGCGTTCTCCAGCAGCACGGCCGAGCCGGAGCCGTTGTCGTTGATGCCCGGGCCGGCCGAGACCGAGTCCAGGTGCGCGCCGAACATGGTGACCTGGTCGGACGGGCCGCCCGGCCAGTCGGCGATCAGGTTGTTGGCGGTGTAGGTGCAGGAGGTGCAGGTCTGCTCGGTGACGGTGTAGCCCGCCGCCTGCAGCTTGCCCTTCACGTACGCCAGCGACTGGCTGTAACCGGCGGTGCCGGCCCGGCGGTTGCCGCCGTTCTGCTGCGCGATGGTGTACAGCTGGCTCAGGTGCGCCTGCACGTTGGCCACGTCGATGTCGGGCGCCGAGCCGCCGGGGTTGCCCCCGCCGCCGACCGTCAGCTGGTACTGCGCGGTGTGGGTGGCCGGGCCGGAGCCGGTCACGGTCAGGGTGTAGGTGCCCGCCGGGGTGTTCGCGCCGACGTTGACGCTCAGCGTCGCCGAGCCGCCGGACTGCACGGTGGACGGGGAGACCGTCGCGGTGGTGCCGGACGGGGCGCCGGTCACCGACAGCGAGACGTTCGCCGCGGAGCCGGAGGTGACGGCGGTGGAGACGGTCGCGCTGGTCGAGCCGCCCGCCTGGACGGTGCCCGCGGACGGGTTCAGCGCCAGCGAGTAGTCATTGCTCGGGGACGCGGTGCAGGTCGGGTCGCCGGTCTGGGCCGGCACGCTGACGGCGTCCCAGGCGGCCTTGGTGCGGTTGAAGAAGTTGCAGCTCGCGTCGAGGTTCTTGGCCGCGGTCAGGGTCGCGGTCCGGTACTTCTTGTACGTCATGCCGCTGGTCTTGAGCAGCATGCCGCCGTAGAAGACCCGGCCCGCGTCGCGGATGCCGATGCCGGTGACGGACGAGGAGTTGCAGGTCGGGCTGGACGGCTTGCCGCCGCCCGGGTTGGAGCCCTCGGCCAGCAGGTAGAACCAGTGGTTCAGCGGGCCGGCCGCCGCGTGCTCCTCGGTGTTGGGGATCGAGGAGGAGTAGCAGTTCGGGTTGCCGGAGATCTGCGAGGGGTTGTACATCACCCGGATCGGGCCCTGCCCGACCAGGTTGATCATCTCGCCGACGGTGTAGTCCGGGGTGTCGTACGGGGCCGGCTCGTTGGCGTACGCCTCGGTCAGCGCGCCCATGATGTCGCCGGTGCCCTCGCCGAGGCCCGCCTCGTTGTTGGCGCCGCCCGGCGTGTACTGGTCGATGCCGTGGCCGAACTCGTGGCCCACCACGTCGATCGCGGCGATCCACTCGTTGGACTGGCTGTGGCCGATCGAGATGGTCGAGCCGTCCCAGTACGCGTTGACGTCGCTCAGGCCGACCTTGACCGGCCAGCTGCCGCCGTTGCCGTTGTGGCCGTTGCGGCCCAGCCAGTCGCGGAGCATGTCCCACTCCTTCTGCGCCGCGAACATCGCGTCGGCGCAGCCGGTCTCCTTGGAGGTGGCGCTGCCCGTGCCCCAGGAGTCGGTGGACTTGCTGAAGACCTGGCCGGTCGAGTAGTCCGAACAGCTCAGGCCCGGACGGGTGGAGTCGCGCAGCGAGTACGAGCCCGCCGAGCCGCTGGTGTTGATGGTCAGGCCCGCCGGGCCGTTCCACTTGCTGTTGATGGTGCCGGCCCGCACGTCGTCGTAGCTGTCGGCGACCTTGCCGGTCACCGCGTCCACGAACACGTGCAGGTGGCTGGGCCGGTTCTCGGCCGAGCCGGTCAGCACCGACTCCCAGGCCAGCCGGGAGGTGCCGTCCTTGACCCGCACCACCAGGCGCGGGGCCTCGGCCGAGTCGACCTTCGCCAGCTGCCCGCGGGCGGTCCGCTCGGCGGCCGCGGCGCTCACCTTCGCCTTGGTCGGCACGCCGACCGGGCCGGACGCGGCGTTCTGCACGGCGCGGACCTTGCCCTGGCCGTCGGCGAGCACCACCGCGTCGCCGCCGACCACCGGCAGGCCCTTGTAGCTGCGCTCGTAGGAGACCGAGTACAGGCCGTTCAGGAACTGGGTGACGCCGCGGCGTTCGTAGCTCTCGTCCGGTCCCTTGGCCAGCGCGTCCAGCCCGGCCGACGCCGCCAGGTCCGCCGCGGAGACGGCGGCGGCCAGCGGAGTGGGGGCCAGTGGGGCGGGGGGAGGCGCGGCGTTCGCCTGTCCGGCGAAACCACCGAGCATGCCGCCCAGCACGGCCAGGGTGGTGCCGGCGGTCAGCAATCTGCGTTTCATCAGAGCTCCTCAGCTCCTCGGATGTGGGGGTGCCCGGAACCCTCACACCGTCGCCATGGCCCGGTCAACGCTCGGGACAATCCTCGGCACGTGATGGCAAATTCCGTCAAAGGCGTTGATCTAGAAGGCAATTGGCGCCCCACCGGCAAGGGTTCCGGGCACCCCCGCGCAGGGTCCCAGCAAGGGCGATGGCAAAGAAGAGGTACAGACCACACCATGTACGGGGCCCGTCCCCGCCCGGTACGGTCTCGGTAGCAGGAGCACAACCGGAACCGGGGGAGGTGTCGGCGCATGCTGGGAGCACCCAACCCGGTCGAACTGCCGGACGGCGGGAGCCGGCAGGAGTTCGGCGCCCTGCTGCGCCACTGGCGCCGCCACGCCGGCTGGACCCAGGCCCAGCTCGGCGCCGCCGTCGGCTACGACCACACCGCCGTCAGCCGGCTCGAACACGGCGCCCGCCGCGCCACCCCCCGCCTGGTCCGGCAGATCGACGAACTCCTCGGCAGCAGCGGCGAACTCACCCGCTGCCACGCCCGCGCCGAGAGCGCCGAAGGCGACCGCCCCGCCCTCCCCCCGCACCTGCTGCGCCCCCCGCTGCCCCCCGGCGCCGGCCCCGTCCCCGCCGCCGACCCCGCCGACCACTGCCCCGC
>NZ_JOGH01000122.1:0-19834 GCF_000721345.1 Kitasatospora sp. NRRL B-11411
CGCGTCAACGTCCTCTGGGCCCTCATTCGTGACGGGAAGCACTACGAGCATGCACTCCCCGTCACATCAGCTGCTTGACAACAACATTAGGAGGTGGTGAAGGCGAGGACCGCCACGTCGTCGGTCAGGGAGCCGGCGTGGCGGCGGACGTCCCGGTCGAGGAAGGAGACCACGGCGTCCGGGTCGGTGGCGGGCAGGGTGCCCAGGCGGGCGGCGAGCGGGTAGAACGCGCCGGTGCGGTCGCGGGCCTCGGTGAGGCCGTCGGTGTGCAGCAGCAGGGTGCGGCCGGGCGGCAGCGGGACGGTGGCGGGCGGCTCGACGGGGCCGGCCGCCAGGTGGCCCAGGCCCAGCGGGAGGTCCTCGGGGCAGCGGACGGTGCCGACGCTGCCCGGGGCCAGCAGCAGCGGGGCCAGGTGGCCCCGGTTGACCAGGCCGAGCTCGGTCCCGCCGGGGCGGTGTTCGAGCAGCACCGCGGTGACGAACAGCTCGCGGTCGCCGCGCTGTTCGGCGGCCCGGTGCACCTGGCGGTCCAACTTGGCCGCCAGTTCGCCCAGTTCGGCGGTCTCGTAGGCGGCGACCCGGAACGCGCCGATCACGTCGGCGACGGTCCGCACCGCGTCCAGCCCCTTGCCGCGGACGTCCCCGAGCAGGATCCGGGTGCCGTACTGGGTCTCGCACACCTCGTACAGGTCGCCGCCGATGCCGACGTCCGCCTGCGCGGGGTGGTAGAGCCCGGCGGCGCGCAGGCCCCCGGCGCGGGCCGGGACCGGGCGCAGCACGGTGTGCTGGAGGGTGTCGGCGACAGCGCGCACCCGGGCCAGGTCGCGGGCCTGGCGGCGGCGCTGCCGGGCCAGCCCCGCGCCCATCGCGCCGGCCAGCGCGGTGGCCAGGTACGTCCACAGGTGGTGCTGCTCGGTCAGGTGGCCGGCCCGCAGCGCGAGCAGCGCCTGGAGCGCGACGGTGACGGCGGTGGAGCAGGCGACCAGCGCGGGGCCGCCGCTGAACGCGACCACCACCGGGATCACGGTGAGCAGGAAGCCGGCCGCGACCGAGCTGGGGATGGACCACTCCATCACCAGGTCGGCGACCACCAGCAGCACCGGCAGCAGCCGCACCCAGGCCGGGGCGCGCAGCGCCTGCGCCATCGCGGCCTCCCAGCGCGCCCCGGCCGGGCGGACTGCGGTGGCGGGCCACGCTGCCATGCTGACCTCCTGAACGGCGGGTACGGGTGGGTCCTCCCCTCCATCGTCGCGTGCGGCGGCTCCCGGCCACCGCACGCCAAAGTCCCGACGGTTCGGGACCTTCGGCCCGTTCCGGCGGAACGGGACGACGTGCTGTGAGCCGGGTCACCGCCGAGGTGCGCGGACGGGCACGGATGCGCACGGACAGGCACGGCGCGCGGACGGGCACGGACGGACGGACACGGACGCACGGACGGGCACGGCGCGCGGACGGACGGGCACGGGCACACGGACGGCCGAATACGGACGGATGTTCACAAACGGGAGGGTTCACCGACCGGTGCTGCCCGTTTTTACACAGGCACACCGGTTTGCACACGATCGGCTTCGGTGGGGGTTCCCGTTCCGGGGCCGGAGGCTCCGGAACGCCCGTCCCACCGAACCGCTCCGGCAGGAAACCGGTGTCCGCGTTCCGGCGTCCCCACTATTGCTAGTTTTCGGGCGGGGGCTGCAGTTGGCGTGCGATCGGCCGGAACGGGAGTTCCCGTTCCGGAACCGGAAGCTCCGAGGCGCCCGCTCCACCGACCCGTCCCAGCGAGAAACCGGCATCCATGTTTCGACGTCTCCGCCTGTCGCCCGACGTTCCCACCGCGGCCGGCGCACCGTCCCTCCCCCGCATCCGGCCGGCCGCACTGCTCTGGGCCCCACCCGGACTCTGGTTCTGGCCGGCGCTGCTCGCGTGCGTCCTCGGCGGCTACCACGTCGGCCGACCGGAACTCTGGCGGGACGAGATCGCCACCTGGAGCGCGGCCACCCGGAGCCCCGGCGAACTGCTGGACATGCTGCACAACGTCGACGCGGTCTCCGGCGCCTACTACTTCACCATGCACTACTGGATCGCCCTGTTCGGCGACTCCCCGGTCAGCCTCCGGGCCCCGAGCGTGCTGGCGGTGACCGGCGCGGCCGCCCTGGTGGCGCTGAGCACGAAGAAGCTCTTCGGCGGCCCGGCCGGACTCTCGGCCGGCCTGCTGTTCGCCATGGTCCCCGCGGTCTCGCGGTACGCCCAGGAAGCCCGCTCCTACGCCCTCGTGGTGCTCGCGGTGACCGCGGCGACCTGGTTCCTGCTCCGGGCGCTGGAGGAGTCCGGGCGGGTCTGGCCGTGGTGGTGCGGGTACGCGGTCTGCGTCCTGCTGGCGGGGGCGTTCCACCTGGTGGCCGTCGCCATCCTGGCCGGACACGCGGGCACGGTCGCGGTCCGCCTCCGGCGCCGGACGTGGAAGCGCGCGCTGCCCGGCTACTGCCTGGCAGCCACGGCGGCGGCCGCGGGCCTGCTGCCGATCGTGCTGGCCGGGCAGCGGCAGGCGTCCCGGCAGATCTCCTGGATCCTGACCCCGAAGCCGATCGACCTGGTGCACTCCCTCCCGAGCATCTTCGGGACCGAGGACATCGAGCGGGCCCTGCTGGCGGCGGCCGTGGTCGCCTGCCTCCACCGCGCGACCCGGGCGGCCTCCCTCCAGGTCGTGCTGCTGGCGGTGCTGCCCCTGCTGGCCGTGTGGTTCCTCTCCCAGGGCTCCTCCTCGTACTGGACCGAGCGCTACCTGCTGTTCACCGTCCCGGCCTGGACGATGCTGGCCGGGGCCGGAATCGCGGCCCTGGCCGGGAGCGCCGTCCGGATGCGGGCCGGGAAGCGGGTCCCGGACGGGAACGGGGAGCAGGTCCCGGACGGGAACGGGGTCCGGGCGTCCGGCGGGGTCCGGGCGTCCGGCGGGGTCCGGGCGTCCGGCGGGGTCCGGCTGGCGGGGACGCTGCTGCGGCGCGCGCTGTGCCCGACGCTGCTGATCGCGGTCGGCGTCGTCGTCCTGCCGTCCCAGTCGAGCCTGCGCGCCGTCACCGCGCACGACCCCCGCGACCTGAAGGGCACCGCCGCGCTGCTGGCCGCCGACTACCGCCCCGGTGACGCGATCGTCCCGCCCCGCGGGGGCGCGTCCTACCTGATGCTCGACCTGGGGGTGCGCTACTACCTGCCGCGCTCCGACCGGCTGCGGGACGTGTTCGTCCGAACCGACGCCGTCCGGCTGAACGACTTCTTCGCGCTGGAGTGCCCCGTCCCCGCGGACTGCCTCGGGGCGGACCCGCGGGTGTGGGTGGTCGCCGTCGGCGAGTCGCCCGACCCCTACGCGGACCTCTCCCCCGCCCAGGCCGAGGCGCTCAAGTCCCGCTACACGCCGGTCCGGACCTCGCACGCGGGCGGCCTGACGCTCACCCTGCTCGCGCGCGGGCAGTGAGCGCGCCTCGCGAGGGCGGCGACCGCCGCGGACGGCCGGGGACGGACCGCGGGCGGACCGCGGGCGGGCCGGGGTCGGTGGGCCGGGGACGGTAGGCCGGGGTCGGTAGGCTGGACGGCCATGGAGATCTGGATCAACCCGCAGTGCAGCAAGTGCCGCACCGCCCAGGGCGAACTCGACGCGGCCGGCGTGGAGTACACCGTGCGCCGCTACCTGGAGGAGCCGCCGACGGCCGCCGAACTCGCCGAGGTGCTGGGCCGGTTGGGCCTGGAGCCGTGGGACGTGGCTCGGCTGGACGAGGCCGTGGCCAAGGAGCTGGACCTGCGCTCCTGGGGCCGCGAGGACGCCGACCGGGCCCGCTGGGTGGCCACGATGGCCGCCAACCCGGTCCTCATCCAGCGTCCGATCATCACCGCGGACGACGGCTACACCGTGATCGGGCGGACCCCGGACGCGGTGCAGGACGTGCTCTCGCACTGAGCGCCCTGAGCGCCCTGAGCGCCCTGGGCCCCTTGAGCCCCTCGCGCCCCTTGAGCCCTTGGGGCGGGTGACAGCGGGATGACAGCGGTCTGTGGGCGGGGCCCGGCAGGCTGGGGCGGTCCGTCCGCCGAGCCTGCCGGGAGCGCACCGTGTCCGACCTGCCGATCCGCCGCCTGACCGTCACCGCGGTGTGCCGGCCCACGCCGCGGACCGTCCGGGTCACCTTCGCACTGCCGCCCGGCGGGTTCGCCCTGGCCGGGCCCGACCAGCAGGTCGAGCTGCACTTCCCGCGCCCCGGCCAGGACCTGGTGGGCCGGCACCACGCCGTCACCGCGGCCCGCCGCCCCTGGGTGCGGCCCTTCACCCTGCGCGCCCACGACGCCGAACTCCACACCGTGGACGTCGACTTCATCCTGCCCGGAGCCTCCGGGGAGGGCCTCGGGGAGGACGGCGCGGTCGGACCGGCCGCCGCGTGGGCCGCGCGGGCCCGGCCCGGGCAGGTGCTGGAGATGTCCGGGCCCTCCCCCGAGTCCGCCCGCCCGTTCCCGCTGGACGGCGGCCGACCGCTGCTGCTCGCCTGCGACGAGTCCGCGCTGCCCGCCCTCGGCACCCTGGTCGAGGCCCTGCCGGCCGACGCCCGGGCCCACGCCTGGATCGAGGTCGCCGGCCCCGAGGAGCACCAACCCCTGCTCGGCTTCGGCGACTTGACCGCCCACT
The DNA here is from genome assembly GCF_000721345.1 of Kitasatospora sp. NRRL B-11411. Classification (NCBI taxonomy): domain Bacteria; kingdom Bacillati; phylum Actinomycetota; class Actinomycetes; order Kitasatosporales; family Streptomycetaceae; genus Kitasatospora; species Kitasatospora sp. NRRL B-11411. The sequence goes on from NZ_JOGH01000122.1 coordinate 4,664, forward strand.
GGGTGCACCGCGGGGACGCCCCGCACGGCACCCGCCTGCTCGCCGCCGTCCGCTCCGCCGTGCTCCCGCCCGACCCCGGCCCCGCCTGGCTGGCCGGCGAGGCCGCCACCGTCCGCGCCCTCCGCCGCCACCTGGTCGAGGACCGCGGCCTCCCCCGCTCCGCCGTCCGCTCCACCGGCTACTGGCGCACCCGCCTCACCCAGGACGACGCCCCCACCCCCGAGGACCTCGCCGACGCCCGCGAACTCCTCCACCGCTCCCAGCCCGGCTGACCGGACCCCCGGGGCCCCGGCTGCGGAAAGGGCCCCGGGCCGGAGCCGGCGGCTGCTACCTTCCCGCAGGTGACGAGTCTCCTGCAGCCGCCGCTGCTCACCCGCCTGCTGGGCGCCGAACGGATCCTGATCGCCGGGGCGGGCGGCGGCTTCGACGTGTACGCGGGACTGCCGCTCGCCCTCGCGCTGCGGGCCGCCGGGCGCGAAGTCCACCTGGCGAACTTCTCGTTCAGCAGCCTGCACGGGCTGGACCTGGACGTCTGGGCGGCCCCCGAGCTGGCCCGGATCACGCCGGACGTCCGCTCGGCCGACCGGTACTTCCCCGAACGCTCGCTGGCCCGCTGGCTGCGCGACCACCAACTGCCGGACACCGTCTGGGCGTTCCCGCCCACCGGGGTGCAGCCGCTGCGGGCGGCGTACCGGGCGCTGGTCGACCTGCTCGGCATCGACGCGATCCTGCTGGTGGACGGCGGCACCGACATCCTGCTGCGCGGCGACGAGGCCGGACTCGGCACCCCGGAGGAGGACATGACCTCGCTCGCCGCCGTCGCCGGACTCGACGAGATCCCGCAACGCCTGGTCGCCTGCCTGGGGTTCGGCATCGACGCGTACCACGGCGTCAGCCACAGCCTGGTGCTGGAGAACCTCGCCGCCCTGCACCGCGACGGCGGCTACCTCGGCGCGTTCTCCATCCCCGCCGACTCCCCCGAGGCCGCCCACTACCTGGACGCCGTCGCCCACGCCCGCGACGAGTGCCCCGAGCACCCCAGCATCGTGCACGGCTCGGTCGCCGCCGCGCTGCGCGGCGAGTTCGGCGACGTCCGCTTCACCGAACGCACCGGCAGCAGCGCCCTGTTCATCAACCCGCTGATGACCCTCTACTTCGGCGCCACCGTCGAAGCCCTCGCCGCCCGGCACCTCTACCTGGACCGCCTGGAACACACCGTCCTGCTCGGCCAGGTCGCCGCCGCCATCGGCCGCTTCCAGGACTCCCTCCCCCGACAGCGCCCACCCCGGGCCTTCCCGCACTGAGACCCGCCCTGCCACCCTGCCCCCCCCCTGGCCGCCCTGCATGCCTGGCCGCCCTGCGCGCCCGGCTACCCTGCGTGCCTGGCCCCGGGCGGGTGGCCCGCAGGAAAACCGGTCCCCTCCGGTGCCGGGCGGCTGCTAGCCTCCGCCCCCGATGACCACCACCGATGCGTTCTTCCAACCACCGCTGCTCACCCGCCTGTTGGGCGCCGAACGGATCCTGATCGCCGGCGCGGGCGGCGGCCACGACGTGTACGCGGGACTGCCGCTCGCCCTCGCGCTGCGGGCCGCCGGGCGCGAAGTCCACCTGGCGAACCTGTCCTTCACCCACCACTACGGTCTGGACGGCGGGGCCTGGGCCGGACCGCACCTGGCCCGGATCACGCCCGACACCCCGTCCGCCGAAACCAAGTTCCCCGAACGCTCGCTGGCCCGCTGGCTGCGCGACCACCAACTGCCGGACGCCGTCTGGGCGTTCGCCTCGACCGGGGTCAAACCGCTGCGGACCGCCTACCGGACGCTGGTGCGGCGGCTCGGGATCGACGCGATCCTGCTGGTGGACGGCGGCACCGACATCCTGCTGCGCGGCGACGAAGCGGGCCTGGGCACCCCGGAGGAGGACATGGCCTCGCTGGCGGCCGTCGCCGGGCTCCGGAACGTGCCGCAGCGCCTGGTCGCCTGCCTCGGCTTCGGCGTCGACGCCCACCACGGCGTCAGCCACGCCCTGGTGCTGGAGAACCTCGCTGCGCTGCACCGCGACGGCGGCTACCTCGGCGCGTTCTCCATCCCCGCCGACTCCCCCGAGGCCGCCCACTACCTGGACGCCGTGGCCCGCGCCCGCGCCGAGCACCCCGAGCGGGCCAGCATCGTGCACGGCTCGGTCGCCGCCGCGCTGCGCGGCGAGTTCGGCAACGTCCGCTTCACCGAGCACACCGGCGACAGCACGCTGTTCGTCAACCCGCTGATGACGCTGTACTTCGGCGTCACGGTCGAGGCCCTGGCCGCCCGCAACCTCTACCTGGACCGGCTGGAGGGCACCGCCACGACCCGGGAGATCGCCTCCGTGATCGCCGACTTCCGCGAGGACCTGCCCCGGCAGCGCCCGGCCCGCCCCTTCCCGCACTGAGGCCCGCCCGGTCCCGCACCCGACCCCGGCGCCGGACCCGCTGGACCTGCTAGACCCGCTGGACCTGCTAGACCTCGATGCTGTCGCCGGGCGGCACGATCTCCAGCGGGACGTCGGTGAGCATGCCCGGGCTGAGGATGCGGGCCATCGACTGCTGCCCGATCTCGCTGAGCATCGCCTCGTGGATCTGCACCAGCCGCCCGGGGGCGACCGCCCGGACGTAGTCGGCGGCCTCGCCGGTCCTGGTCCACGGGCCGGCGGCGGGCAGCAGCAGCGTGCCGACCGGGGCCTCGGGCACGTGGTAGGCGTCGCCCGGGTGGTAGACCTGCCCGTCGACCAGGTAGCCGAGGTTCGCGACGCGCGGGATGTCGCGGTGGATGGCGGCGTGCAGGTCGCCGTGGACGGTGACGTCGAAGCCGGCCGCGGTGAACGCGTCCCCGGCGGCGACGGCCGTCACCTGGCCGCGCCGGGCCGCCGTCCACCGCTCCACCACCGCGGCGGGGCCGTAGACCCGCAGCTCGGGGCGGGCCTCCAGGGCCGCGCCGATCACCTCCTCGTCGAAGTGGTCGAAGTGCTCGTGGGTGATCAGCACCGCCGCCGCGCCGGCCACCGCCTGTGCGGCGTCGGGCGTGAAGGCGCCGGGGTCGACGACCATCCGGGCGCCGTCCTTGGTGAGCGTCACGCAGGCGTGGGCGTGCTTGGTCAGCCGCATCGGGAGTCCTTTCACGGAACCGCAGAGATGTGCAGGCGAGACTGTGCAGTCTGCACTGTACAGTCCTGACTGTACAACTGGTAGCGTGACCGCATGGCACACCCCTCCCCCTCCCCCGAGCCCCGGACCGAACGGCCCGCCGCCGAACAGCCCGCAGCCGAGCACCTCGCGGCCGAGCTGCGGGCGGCGATCAGCGGCCTGGTCCGGGCCGGTCGGCCGCACGACCAGCTCGCCCCCATCCCGGCGACGGTGCTGGACCTGCTCGACCGGCAGGGCCCGATGACCACCGCGGAACTCGCGGCGAGCCGCGGCGTGCGGCACCAGACCATGGCCGCCACGGTCAAGGAGCTCACCGAGGCCGGCCACCTGACCGCCGGGCCGCACCCGGACGACGCCCGCAAGAAGGTGCTCACCCTGACCGCGCAGGGCCGGAACGCAATCGAGGCCGACCGGCGGCAGCGGGTGGGCCTGCTCGCCCGGGCGCTCACCGCAAGCCTGAACGAGTCCGAGCGACTCCTACTGGCCCGGGCCCTCCCCCTGCTGGACCGGATCGCGACCGAGCTGAGCGCGACGGACGACGCGGACGGCGCGGCCGGCGCGGACGGCGCGGGCGAATCGAGCACGGCGGGCAGTGCGGGCAGTGCGGGACGGACGGGCGACCGGGGGCCGATCAGCGGGGCCTGGTGAGCCGCGGGGCCGTCGGCAAGCCCGGCGGCCAACACCTCCATTTCGATGACAACAGAATCTCCGTATCAACGATCCAAAACTCTGTTATCGTTGACAACAGCACAGCGAGATCATCGAAATGACGGAGGGCCGTGCCATGTCCAGCACCGAATCAGCACCCCGGGTCGCCCTGGTCACCGGCGGTTCCGGCGGCATCGGCCGGGCCGTGGTCCGGCAGCTCGCCGCCGCCGGGTACCCCGTCGCCGTCCACTACTCCGGCAACCGGGCCAAGGCCGAAGCGCTGGTCGCCGAGGTCGTCGGGGCCGGGGGGCGGGCGGTGGCCGTCGGCGGGGACGTCGCGGACGAGCACGCCATGGCCGCCGCGTTCGACCTGGTGGAGGCCGAGTTCGGCGGGCTGGACGTGGTCGTGCACACCGCGGGGGTGATGCGGCTGGCGCCGGTCGCCGAACTGGACCTGGCCGACTTCGACGAGGTCCAGCGGGTCAACGTCCGCGGCACCTTCGTGGTCGCCCAGCAGGCCGCCCGCCGGCTGCGCCGGGGCGGGGCGCTGATCAACTTCTCCACCTCGGTGGTCGGGTTGCAGTTCCCCGCCTACGGGGCGTACGCGGCCAGCAAGGGCGCGGTCGAGGCACTGACCCTGGTGCTCGCCCGCGAGCTGCGCGGCCGGGACGTCACCGTGAACACCGTCGCCCCCGGCCCCACCGCCACCGCGATGTTCCTGGACGGCAAGGACGCCGCCACCATCGACCGGCTGGCCGCGCAGCCCCCGCTCGAACGGCTCGGCACCCCCGAGGACATCGCCGAACTGGCCGTCTTCCTGGCCGGCCCGGCCGGCCGCTGGATCAACGGCCAGAACATCCGCAGCAACGGCGGGATCGTCTGACCCGCCACCAGTCCTTCCCGCACCACCACCGTCACCGTCACCAGTACCACCCTTCACGAGGAGAGCACCGTGCCTTTCGCCAACTTCAAGGTCCCCGCCGGCACCCTGGCCGCGGAGCAGAAGCAGCTGATCGTCGACCGCGTCACCGACCTGTACGCCGAGCTCTACGGTGAGCGGGCCCGCCAGAACACCATGGTGCTGGTCGAGGAGGTCACCGACGGCGGCTGGGGCATCGGCGGCCACGTCCTGACCGCCGCCATGCTCAACGGCACCGAGTAGCACCGAACAGCAGCACCACCGCAGCACCACCCCCCTCCCGGCCCGGCCCGCCCGCGCGCCCGGCCGGGAGGGCCCGGCGCCGCCCTCCACTACGCTGGCCCGGGCAGCGAGGAATCGAGGAACAGGCCATGCACGACGCCGGCACCACCGGTACCGCCCCCGCAGGTACCACCCCCACCGGCACTGCCCCCGCCGGCACCGCCCCCCGGGGGACCGGCGACCTCCGTTCCCGGATGCTCGAAGCCGCCGAGGACCTGCTCGAGGAGTCCGCGGACAACGACGTCTCGACCCGCGCCGTGTGCGACGCGGTCGGCGTCAAGCAGCCGGTGCTGTACCGCCTGTTCGGCGACAAGAACGGCCTGCTGATGGCGCTGGTCGCGCACGGCTTCGAGCGCTACATCGACCGCAAGCGGGCCCTCGCCGTCACCGCCGACCCGGTCGCCGACCTGCGGGCGGGCTGGGACGACCACATGGTCTTCGCGCTGACCAACCGGGCGCTGTACCGGCTGATGTTCTCGCCCGTCCTGCCCGAGGTGCCCGAACCGGCCACCCGGATCTTCGACATGCTCAAGCAGACCCTGGACCGGTGCGCGGCGGCCGGCGCCCTGCGGATCCCCACCGAGCAGGCTGCGCAGGCGATCCTGGCGGCCAACGTCGGCGTCACCCTGAGCATGCTCTCCCAGCCCGACCGCTTCGCCGACCCGGAGCTGTCCACCCGGGTCCGGGACGCGGTCTTCGCCTCCTGCCTGAACGAGTCGGCCGCCGCGCCCGCCCCCGAGGAGGACCGACTCGCCTCCGCCGCCCGCCAGTTGGAGGCCCAGCTGAAGCAGCGCCCCGGCCCGCTGGGCGAGGCGGAGACGGCCCTGCTGCTGGTCTGGCTGAACACCCTCCAGCAGCCGCCCGCCTCCTGACGGACCGTCAGACCCCTTGCCGGGCCCGGGCTTCCGGCGTCACCGGCGTGAAGAAGTTGACCAGGGTGCCGTCCGGGTCGCGGAGCAGCAGCGAGCGGTTGCCCCACGGCAGGGTGGTCGGCCCGCTGACGAACTCCGCGCCGCTGTCGGCCAGTCGGCGGTGCAGCAGGTCGACGTCCTCGACCAGGAACTCCACGATGGCGCTGCGGTTCGCGGCCGGCTCGGCCGAGCCCGGGGCGAACAGCGGCACGGTGCGGGTGCTGCCGATCGCCAACGTCCCGGCGGGCGTGCGGAGTTCGGCGAAGTCGGGGGTGGCCCGGACGGCGGTCAGGCCGGTGGCCTGCTCGTAGAACGCGACCAGGCGGTCGACGTCGGCGGTGATCAGTCGGACGGAGACGAGGTTCATGGGGTGCTCCCGTGCGGTGTTCCAGTGCGGTGGTTCCGGCCCCGGCGTTCAGTCCCGGGCGTCCGGCACCGGCGTGCGGCACCGGCGTCCGACACCGGGCCTGCGGCACCGGACACCGGGTGCGGCCGGTTCCGGATTCCGACGCTAGCGGTGATACCGGACGGAATCCGCCCGGTATCGGGAGGAGAATCGACGCCATGACCCGACCCCTGGCCCGTGTCCTCGCCCTGCTGGAGCTGCTGCAGTCCGGCGGCGTCCGCACCGTCGCGGAGCTGGCCGAACGGCTGGAGGTGGACGAGCGCACCGTCCGCCGGTACGTCGCGCACCTGGTCGACCTCGACCTGCCGGTGGAGTCGGTCCGCGGCCGCTACGGCGGCTACCGGCTCGCGCCCGGGCACCGGATGCCGCCGCTGATGCTCACCGACGAGGAGGCGCTGGCGGCCCTGTTCGGCCTGGCCGCCGCGCAGCGGGCGGGGCTGTCCGCCGCCTCCGCCACCGCGGGCGAGACGGCCGCCGCGAAGATCCGCCGGGTCCTGCCGCCCCGGCTCGCCCACCGCCTGGACGCCCTGCTGTCGACCCTGGCCTTCACCGCCGCACCCGCCGCCGCGAGCTCCGCCGCCGCGGCCTCCGCCCCCGCTCCGGACCCGGAGGCGCTGCTGACCGTCGCCGACGCGGTGCGCCACCGCCGCCCGCTGGCCTTCCGCTACACCAGCGCGGGCCGCCGCACCGGCGACCCCACCGACGACGCCGCCACCGGCAGCCGCACCCGCGAGCGGACCGTCCGGCCGTACGGGCTGGTGCTGCACGCGGGCCGCTGGTACCTGACCGGGTGGGACACCGGGGCGGACGCGGAGCGGCTGTTCCGGCTCGACCGGCTGGCCGCGCCCCGCCCGCTGCCGGGCACCTTCGAGCCGCCCGCCGGGCCGGACCCGGCCGAGCGCGTCCTGCACGCCCTGGCCACCGCCCCGCACCGGCACCGCGTCCGGCTGCGGATCCGGGCGGACGCGGCCCGGATCCGCGCGCAACTGCCGGCCGGGCTGGCCCTGGTCGGCGAACCGGGCCCCGACGGCTGGTCGGACGTCGAGCTGCGGGTGGCCGAACTCGACTGGCTCCCGGGCGTGTTGGCGGCCCTCGACCGCCCGTTCACGATCGTCGAACCGGAGCAACTCCGCTTCCTGGTCGCGGAGTTGGCCGAACGGCTGGCCGCGGCAGCCCGCCCGCACTGACGCGACCCAAGGCCCGGGGTCCGAGGTCCGGGGTCCGGGCCCGTCAGCCCTTGCGGGCCGCCGCGGCGATCTTCGCGGTGGTGTGGAAGAACCGCGAAGTCGCCTGCCCCCGGTAGGACTTGGGGAAGGCGGTGGCCGGGTTCCCGTTCAACCGGCCGTTGCGCACGTACATCACCACGAACGCCGCGTCCGCCGTGGCGCCGACCATCTCCCAGTCGCCCTTCGGCGAGGCGACCGGCAGCGCGGCGGCGACCTCGTCCGGCAGCGGCTCGGACAGGAACAACACGCACAGCCGCTTGTCCTCGGCGGGCTCGACCGCGGCGAACGGGTCGAGCGCGAGCAGCGCCTCGACCTCCTCGACCGTCCGCAGCATCACCGGCACGGGGTAGCCGAGCCCGTCCGCCAGGCCCGCCTCGATCCGGGCCGCCAGCGCCGCCCGGTCGGTCTCGGCGGTGCGGAAGAAGACGTTCCCGCTCTGGATGTACGTCCGCACGCCCTCCAGGCCCAGCCCGGCGAACAGCTCCCGCAGCCGGTCCATCTTCACGGTGCGGCCGCCGACGTTGATCGCCCGCAGGAAGGCGATGTAGGTCTCCATGCGGCCGAGTGTAGGCCGCGCCGCCGACACCTCCCGGGAACTGTCGGGCCCGGCGCCTACACTGCGCGCCATGACGACCTGGCAGGAGTTCGAGCAGCAGGCCCCCGGCCTCGCCCCGCGGATCCGGGCCCGCTTCGAGGCGCACAAGCACCACGTCCTGGCCACCCTCACCAAGGACGGCTCGCCCCGGGTGAGCGGCACCGAAGTCGACTTCCACGGGCCCGAGTTGTACCTCGGTTCGATGGCCGGCGCGGTCAAGGCCGCCGACCTGCGCCGGGACGGCCGCTGCGCGCTGCACGCCAACCCCGGGCCCGGCACCGACCTGGCCGGCGGGGACGCCAAACTCTCGCTGCGCGCCGTCGAGTTGACCGACCCGGCGGAGATCGCCGGGTACGAGGCGGGCCTGCCCGAGCCGCCGCCCGGCCCCTACCACGCGTTCCGGCTGGAGCTCACCGGCGCGGTGCTGACCGAGGTCGCGGGCGACCACCTGGTGATCAGCAGCTGGCACCCGGGCGGCCCCGTCCGGGTGGTCGAACGCCGGTAGCACGAAGGCCGGTTGACGCAGACGGCCGGTGGCGACCCCCTGCGGAGAGCGCAGGGAGCCGCCACCGGCCGCGAACCGACGAACCGATGGGCCGACGGGACGACGGGCCGTCAGCCGTTGGGGAGGATCACCGCCCGGCCGTTGATCTTGCCCGCGTGCAGGCGCTCGTAGGCGAGCGGCGCCTCGTCGATGCCGTACGTCTCGACGTGCACGTCGACCGCGCCGGCCCGGGCCAGGTCGAGGACCTCGATCAGCTCGGAGCGGCTGCCCCAGTACGGGGAGGTGACGGAGACCTCGTACGGCGTCGCGCCGAAGCCGACCGCCAGGGTGCCGCCGCCGATGCCCACGATGGTGACGTCGCCCTCGACGGCGGCCAGCTGCCCGGCCAGGGCCGTGGTGGGCGGGGCGCCGACGAAGTCGAAGACGGCCTGCGCGCCCAGCCCGGCGGTGAGTTCGCGCACCTTGCCGGCCGCCGCGCCGTCCGAGAGGACCGCCTCGTGCGCGCCGACCGTGCGGGCCAGGGCGAGCTTCTCCTCGGTGACGTCGAGCGCGATCACCCGGGCCGCGGTCATCGTCCGCAGCAGCTGGATCGCCACGTGCCCGAGGCCGCCGGTGCCGATCACCACCGCCGTCGAACCGGGCAGCAGCTTCGGCAGCGAGCGCTTGATCGCGTGGTACGGCGTCAGCCCGGCGTCGGTGAGCGGGACGGTGCGGACCGGGTCGAGGTCGCCGAGCGGGACGAGGTGCCGCGGGTCGTCGACGACCAGGTACTCGGCCATCGCGCCGGGCGCGCCCAACCCGGGCGGCATGATGCCGAGTTCGGTGGCCCGCAGGCAGTAGTTCTCCTTGCCCTCCGCGCACTTGGCGCAGCTGCCGCAGCCCCACGGGCCGTACACGGCCACCGACTCGCCCTCGGTGAGGCCGGTGACGCCCGCGCCGAACCCGGCGACGGTGCCGACGCCCTCGTGGCCGAGGGTCAGCGGCAGCGGGAACGGCAGTTGCTCGGCGGACCAGCTCATCACGGCGATGTCGGAGTGGCAGACGCCCGCGGCGGTGACCTTCAGCAGCACCTGCCCGGGACCGGGCTCGGGATCGGGGACGGTGACCACCTCGGGGTGGCCGCCGACGGTGCGGTACTGGACTGCCTTCATGGTTTCGACGCTCCTTCGCGCGCGGGTCCCCCCGGGGGAACGGCCCCCTGACGGTGGCTCAGCGGGCGGCGTAGCCGCCGTCGACCAGGTGGTAGCTGCCGGTGACGAAGGACGCCCGGTCGGACAGCAGGAACACGGTCAGCTCGGCGACCTCCTCGGCCCGGCCGAGCCGCCCGGCGGGGTGCAGCGAGATCAGCAGTTCGCGGCCCTCCGGGTCGGTGTCCTTCAGCAGCGGGGTGTCGATGAAGCCGGGGCCGACCGCGTTGACCCGCACGCCCTGCGGGGCGTACTCGATCGCGGCGGTCTTGGTCAGGCCGACCACGCCGTGCTTGGCGGCGACGTACGCGGGCGAGCTGGCGAAGCCGTTGGTGCCGAGGATCGAGGCCATGTTGACGATCGAGCCGCCGCCGGCCGCCAGCAGTTCCGGCAGTTCGTAGCGCATCGAGTAGAAGACGCCGTCCAGGTTGGTGGCCAGCACCCGGCGCCACGCCTCCGGCTCGTACTCGCCGGTGGGGGCGACCGGGCCGCCGATGCCCGCGTTGTTGACGGCGAGGCTGAGCGGGCCGAGGCCGTCCACGGTGGCCCGGACGGCGGCCTCGACCGAGGCCGGGTCGGTGACGTCGAGCTGCACGGCCAGCGCCTTCGCACCGGTGGCCTCGATCGCGGCGGCGGCCGCGCGGGCGCCGTCCAGGTTGTAGTCGGCGACGGCGACCTGCGCGCCGCGCTCGGCGAGCAGGGTGGCGGTCGCCAGGCCGATGCCGGAGGCGCCTCCGGTGACGAGGGCGGTGCGGCCGGCGAACTCCTGGGTGGTCATGGGTGGTTCCTCTCGTGCGCCGCGCGAAGGGGTGGGCGCGGGTGGTACTGGTCCCGGCCGGCGGGTGGTCGGCGCGGGGTGGTGCGGGGTGGTGCTGGTGGGGACCGCGGGCTGACGGTTCGTCAGTTCCCGTGGTCAGCTCGGGGGTTCGGCCGCCGCCAGGTCGAAGGCGCGGTCGAGCAGGGTGGGCAGGTCGCCCGCGGGGTCGCGCACCCAGGTGCGGGTGGCGGCGTGCAGGGCGGCGACGCCGAGGCCGACGGCGACGGCGGGGCGCAGGTCGGTCTCCGGGTGCAGGCCGAGCCGGGCGGCGACCAGCCGGATCGACCGCTCCTCCTCGGCGACCGAGATCCGGCGGAACGCGGCGGTCAGCGCGGGCTCCTCGTCGATCAGGACGAACAGGTCGCGCATGCCGGGGCGGCGGTGCCAGGCGGGGTGCTCGGGGTCGGGGTCGTGCAGCCAGGCGGCAACGGCGGCCCGGTAGGCGGCGACCGGCGACTCGGCGGCGGGCCGGGTGGCGAGCGCCTCGTTGATCCGGGCGAAGTCGGCACGCAGGCAGTCCAGGACGGCGTCCTCGCGGGAGCCGAAGTGGCGGCTGAAGGTGCGGCGGGAGACGTCGGCGGCGTCCGTGACGTCCTCGACGGCGAGGGCGGCGAAGCCGTGCGCCAGGGTGAGGCGCAGCGCGGCGGCGGCCATCGCCTCGCGGGTGCGCCGGGCCTTGCGGTCGCGCCGCCCGGCCCCGCCCCCGCCCCCGTCCCGGGGCCCTGCCTCGTCCCGCCCTACCGCGTCCGACTCCACCGCGTCCGACTCCACCGCGTCCGGCCCGGTGCCGCGCGGCCCGGGGACGCCCTGCGCACCGGGCCCGGACACAGCCCCGGGCCCGGACACAGCCTCGGGGCCGGGCCCGGACGCAGGCCCGAACGCGGGTGCAGGCCCGGACGCGGGTGCGGTGTGCGGCGCGGGCCGGTCGGTGTTCATGGCCCCACCGTACTCCCGAAAATGTCCCGGCGGGACATCAGTCCCGCCGGGACATCACGACCGGCCCGTCGGGCGGCGGCGGGCCGGTGGTCCGTTACTGCCCGGTCGGCCCCCACAGCCGGTCGGTGCAGCGGGCGTAGGTGTCGCGCCAGTGCGGCCAGTGGCGCACGGTCTCGTCGTCGCAGTCGGCGAGCAGCCGGTCGATCTGCTCCGGGGCGACGCCCTCCAGCAGCCACACCAGGGCGTCGGACGCGGACGGGCCGTCGGCGACCCGCAGCAGGTCGAGCAGTTCGGGCAGGGTGCCGATCCGGGAGCCGGGCTGGAAGACGCCCGCCATCCGGGGCAGCAGCTGGCGCTCCTCGATCCGCAGGTGGGTCTCCACCCGGGCGGCCAGTTCCTCGACCGCGTAGGAGACCGGCCAGGCGCTGGCCGGGTCGCGGGTGGCGATGCCGACCAGGGTGGTGGTGCGGGTGAAGCACTGGTCGAGGTTGTGGTGGTCGGACTCCAGCCAGTTGAGCAGCAGCCGCAGTTCGGGTGCGAAGCGGCGCAGCACCGGCCACAGCCGGGTGTCCTGCTGCTCGTGGTGGCAGGTGATCATGGCGTTGACGAAGTCCCAGTGCCGCTTGAGGGCTTCGGCCGCGTCGCGGTCCTCGGGCTGGAGCAGGCGCAGCGCCTGCGGGATCCGGGCCAGGTCGCGCCGGACGGCGGCGTGCACCAGGCGCAGCCCGGCGAACGGGATCGGCTCGGACACCGTGGCGGGGTCGGCGGTCGGGGCGGGGTCGGTCGTCGCGGCGGGCGCCTGGTCCTGCCGGGCAGGGGCGGTCTCGGGACCAACGGACAGCAGGTGACGGGACATGGCGCTCTCTTCACGACGGTCTGGGGCTGGCCGGAGCGGGGGTCGCGGTGCGACACCCCGGTCCAGTTCTCCGGTCCACGGCTCCAGGGTGACCGCAGTCCATCAGGGGTGAATGAACGACCGATTGATGTGCAGGTCAGAGCGTTGCGGGGGTTCCGGGCCCGGTTTTTGGCGAAGTTTTGCCTTCGCCTCCCCGGGCCCGGGCGTGTCCACGCCCGCAGGGGACGCGGACACGGAAGGGTGCGGGCGCGGACACAGGAGGTGCGGGCGCCGACGCGGACGCGGTCAGTCGGACTCCGGCCCGGCGGTGTTGGCGGTCAGCCACTCCAGCGTGGTGGGGATCATCTTCTTGAAGTCCGAGGTGAGGTGCTTGCCCCCGGGCTGCTCGTAGTACTCCACGGTGGTGGGGGCCTTGGCCTTGGCGACCCAGTTCTTCACCAGCTTGATCTCGTACGGGTTGGCGCCGCCCGCGGTGGCCAGCATCCGCACGTCGGCGGCGCCGGCGCCGATCAGCTGGTCGGGGCTGTTGGCCAGGCGCTCCTGCTCGTGGCCCTTCCAGAGCGGCGAGTCGGGGTTCCAGTAGCCGTCGATCGGCACCGCGGCCTTGAACACGTCGGGGTGCTGGAGCGCGAGCTTCGCGCTGCAGAACGCGCCGGTGGAGGCGCCCATCACGGCCCAGCCGTCCCGGCCCTTGATGGTGCGGAAGTTGGCGCGGACGAAGGCCGGGATGTCCTCGGCCATCCAGGTGCCGATCTTCGGCTGGCCGGGGATGTCGGCGCACTCCAGGGCCTTGGACTCGTTGGAGTCCAGGTTCTGCACCGGCATGATCATGATGAACGGGTGGGCCTTGCCCTGGGCGACCAGCTGCTGGTCGATCTCCTGGATCGGCAGCTGGTTGTCGGTCCAGGTGTTGTAGCCGGCGCTCTGCCCGCCCGCGTACAGGGTCAGCACCGGGAAGCCGGTCTTGGCGTACTTCGGGTCGTTGTACTCGGGCGGCAGCCAGATCCAGACCTTGCCGCTGACGCCGGACTTGGCGCCGGCCAGGGTGGTCATCATGATCGGGCCGGCCGGGGTGTCCCGGGCCTTGGTGAACTGGGTGGCCGGGCCGGTCGGCATCAGGACCTTGGTCGGCTTCGGCGGGGCGCTGCTGGGCGGCGCGGCGGCCGCGGACCCGGAGTTCTGGCCGGTGGAGATCGCGGCCCGGGCGGCGTCGGCGCCGCTGCCGGAGCTGCCGCAGGCGGCGAGCGGGACGGTGAGGGCGAGCAGGGCGACGGCGGCCGCCAGTGGGCGGCGGGCGGCGGGGCGGGGCTGCGGCAGCACGGTGGTCTCTCCGGGCGGGGGGCCGGCCCGGCAGCCGGGTGGGGGCCCTGGTCAGTGAGTGTCGGGGACGGCTGCCGCGGGCGGCGGCTTCGCCCAGGGTTGCGGCCCCGGCCGCGCGCGCTGCGGCGGTCCGGGCCTCCCGTGATCCTATGACGTGCCTCCCCCCGGGCCGGTTGCGGCGGGGCCCACAACCCGCCGGTCGGCGGGGGTGCTCCGGCCGGTCGGCGGGGGTCCGCACCGGGCCGGGGATCCGCACCGGGCCGGAAGTCCGCACCGGGCCGGGGATCCGGTGGCGCGGCGCGGCTTGGACGGTCCTCCAGCTGACGCGGCACCCCGGCCCGGCGATCATGGTGGTTCGGTGTCCCGGATCCACCCGAGGAGTGTGCGCGTGTCCCAGCAGGTTGCCGTGATCACCGGTGCGGGCAGCGGCGTCGGCCGCGCCGTGGCCCGCGAGCTCGCCCGGGCCGGCTGGCGGCTGGTGCTGGCCGGGCGCCGGGCCGCCCCGCTGGCGGAGACCGCCGCCGGGCTCGGGCCGGACCGCGTCCTGGCGGTGCCCGCCGACGTCACCGACGAGGAGCAGGTGGAGGCGCTGTTCGACGCGGCCGTCGGGCACTTCGGCCGGATCGACCTGCTGTTCAACAACGCCGGGACGTTCGGCCGCTCCGCCCCGGTCGAGGAGGTGGCGGCGGCCGACTGGCGGGCCGTGGTCGACCTCAACCTGACCGGCGCGTTCCTGTGCGCGCGGGCCGCGTTCCGCCGGATGAAGGAGCAGGACCCGCAGGGCGGACGGATCGTCAACAACGGCTCGATCTCCGCCCACGTGCCGCGCCCGCACGCGATCGCCTACACCGCGACCAAGCACGCCGTCACCGGCCTGACCCGCGCCCTGTCGCTGGAGGGCCGCCCGTACCGGATCGCCTGCGGGCAGATCGACATCGGCAACGCGGCCACCGACATGACGGCGGCGATGGACACGGGGGTGCGGCAGGCGGACGGGCGGACCGCGCCCGAGCCGACCATGGACGTCGCGGACGTGGCCCGGACGGTGCGGCACATGGCGGAGCTGCCGTTGGAGGCGAACGTGCAGTTCGCCACCGTGATGGCCACCGCGATGCCGTACATCGGCCGGGGCTGAGGGCCCGTCGGCGGCGGCCTCACTCGTCGTGCGAGTGGCGGTACGTCGGCCGGGGCCCGTCCGGGTCGTAGCGGTAGACGCTGGTGGTGGGCCACTGCTCGCCGCGGGCCGGGTCGGGGAGTTCGGCGCGCAGCACCATCCGCAACGACGGCGGCGGCGCGCTGGGGCGGACCCGCTTGAGGTGTCCGTCCCAGCGGCCGCCGCGGAGTTCGACGTCCAGGATGGGGGTGTGGGGGTGGGTGGGGGTGGG